>CAKQNH010000401.1 GCA_934255105.1 uncultured Pirellulaceae bacterium | reverse complement strand
AGAACCAAGAACCAAGAACCAAGAACCAAGAACCAAGAACCAAGAACCAAGAACCAAGAACCAAGAACCAAGAACCAAGAACTACCTCCGTGTGCGACGAGCGGCTGGGCGCGTGAGCGACAGCCCCTCGCGAGCGTCGTAGCGCAGATACAGCGTATGAGGCGACGCACAACGGCGGATGATGCTGCGGAATGTGGTGTGCTCTTCAGGCCAGGGGTAGGCGTAGACCAAATCGAAATCGCGCAGTTCCATGTCGATCTGTTCATAGGCTGAATGATCTTGGGTCTCGGTGCGATGGAATTCGTCGCCATGCATCAGGTCGCCAGCGAAGCCTTCGGGTATGAACGATCCCGTGGCGAACCGGGGACTAGCCTGAAAACGTTCCGCGAGCTCTCGCGCCGCGTCGACCAACTCCGGTTTGACCTCGATCCCGTATGCATCAAAACCAAGTCGGCTGGCCATAATGGCGACGACACCTAGCCCCGACCCCCACTCCAAGAACGCGTGAGCCCGATCCTTCAACCGCGTCAGCCGTTGGTGAATTGCCGCGAAGTCGGCGCTGACGTAGCCGTCGAACGCCGGTTCGTCCTCATGCGCGTCCCATATACCAGCCGCCTCGGCCCACAACTCCTCGAGCTCGCCAGCTTCAAATGGCTTGATGATTGGTGCCATGGATTGCCTTTCTATGGAAGTTTTGTCCCACGAGGGCGTCGATTAAATTGCTGAAACCCTCGACCGGACTCCGCTTGACTAGAGCAATTATCTTAGTTGCTTCAGGCACGCTTGGGACAAGCGTACTACATTATGAACGCTTGGGACAAGCGTGCTACGTCAGGAACGCTTGGGACAAGCGTGCTACGCCGGGAACGATTGGGACAAGCGTGCTACGCTGCAGCAGTTAGTTTAACAGTTTGCTAGCTCCCAAACTGCCCTTGTAGCCGCAGGACACAATTATCTAGAATTGCGGATTCAAACGTCGCCTTCGTGCTGCCCAGCCAATGACGGCGAGCCGTTGACCCGCCAGATTTTTGAATAACAAGCTTGGTTCAGGAGGAACCGCCATGCGCAGCCGAACATTCCATGTACTATTGGCACTCACGCTGATAACGCTCCCGCTAGGCGAGCTTTGTAGCGGGCAGTCAAAAAACAAGCAAGCTGGCGGCGGACAGCAAGCTGCGGCCCCAAAGAACCCGATGGAATCGCTCCCCAAGGTCGTGGCCGTAGTCAACGGCCAAACCATCTCGCGGGACCAGCTCGGCGACGCTTGCCTGAGACGCTATGGCTCAGTCGTACTCGACAATCTGCTCAACAAACACTTGATCCTGCAAGCCTGCGCGGCCAAGGGAATCCAAGTGACCCAGGCCGATGTGAACGATGAAATCACCCGCGTCTCACAAAAGTTTGGCCTGACCACCACGCTCTTCCTACAAGCCCTGCACGACGAGCGCGACATTACCCCAGAACAATACGCCAGCGAAATCGTCTGGCCCATGTTGGCTCTACGAGCTCTGGCCGCCGACAAAATCCAGGTCTCCAACGCAGAGATCGAACGCGTCATTCAGAGCGAGTATGGTCCGAAAGTCCAAGTCCGCATGATCGCCGTCGCGCAAGCGGACAAGGCTCAACAACTGCACGCACAAGCCAGCGCTAAACCCGATCAGTTCCGAAGGCTAGCCAAAGAACACAGCGACGATGCGGTCAGCGCTAGCGTTGATGGCCTGCTGCCGCCGATCCGGCACTACAGCGGCGACGACCAACTCGAACGCATCGCCTTCCAATTGCGCCCCAATGAAATTTCACCCGTGTTTCAAATTGGCGAGATGCATGTCTTCCTGCAATGCGTTCGCCACTTCGAAGCCACGACTCCCAATGCGCAGCTCCTGCCCTCAATCCAACAACGCATTCACGACCAACTGCGAGATCAACGCTTGGGAGTGGCCGCGGATGAGATTTTCGCGACGCTGCAGCAGAACAGTAAAGTTGTCCCAGTGATCGGAAATCCAGAACTGGAAAAGCAACACCCAGGCGTGGCTGGCCTTATCAACGGACAACCTGTAGCCCGAGATCACTTGGCATCCCAGTGCATTGCGCGGCATGGCCGACCGATCCTCCGCGGCGAAATCGACCGCCTACTGCTGACCTCGGAACTGAAGGCGGCCAACAAAACGGTGATCCAGCCAGACATCGACGCGGAGATTGCTCGCGCAGCCGACCTGGCGGGCTACATTAACTCCGACGGATCGCCCAATCCACAAGCCTGGCTCAAGGCGGTCATGGAGGAGGAGGGTGCGACGCTAGAACTATACATCGACGACGCCGTATGGCCGAGCGTGGCGCTAAAGAAATTGGTAGAAGACTCGGTGACCGTCAGCGACGAGGACCTGCGCAAGGGATTCGAATCGAACTTCGGGCCACGCGCAGAAGTGCTGGCGATCGTCTTGAGCAATCAACGCACCGCCCAAGACGTCTTCCGCGAAGCGCGCGCAGCGGCTAACGAAGAGGCCTTTGGCGAACTGGCAGCCAAGTACTCGGTCGAACCCGTTTCGCGCAGCAACTTTGGCAAGATTCCGCCACTGCGTAAACACGGCGGGCGCCCCTCCCTGGAAGATGTCGCTTTCTCCCTGCAAACCGGCGAAATCTCCGGCGTGGTCGCCTGGGGAGAACAATTCGCAATCCTGTTCAAGCAAGGCGAAACGACTCCAATCGTGCAAGACTTCCAAGCGGTTCGAGGCGAAATCCACAAAGAAATCCAGGAAAAAAAGCTGCGTTTGGCCATGCACGCTCGACTGGACGCCCTACACGCATCTGCGCAAATCGACAACTTCCTGGAAGGGACTGCTCAGGCGGGCAATGTCAAAACCGCTTCAGCTACCGGCCCCGCCACGGGACAAGTGGTTCCATCCAGCCGCTAATTGCCCCTGGCTAGAATGCTCTACTCGGGCGATAATACTGGCTTGGCCCTCCACGCCACAATCTGTACTACTGCCGCACAAATATCGCCTGAGTTGATCATGTTCGATCCTAGCTTGCCCGCTTCCGTTCCTGACGACACCCCTAATGAACCGTTTCGCGTCGAGTACGCGTCGCGAGTCCAGCGCCTGCCCCCCTACTTGTTCGGGCGGATCAACAATACGCTCTACCAAAAGCGACGCGCGGGGAGCGACGTCATCGACCTCGGCATGGGCAATCCATCCGATCCACCCGAACGGATCGTCATGGAGAAGATGGTCGAAGCCACCTATGACGAACGCAACCACGGCTACAGCAAGTCCAATGGGCTGCTGAACCTACGGCGAGAGTTGACCAGCAAGTACTTCCGCAAGTACGGCGTGCGACTCGACCCCGAGACGGAAGCCATCGTCTGCTTGGGAAGCAAAGAGGGCTTCAGCCACATGTGCTTGGCGCTGATGGGCCCCGGCGATACCGCCATGATCCCCGCCCCCTATTTTCCCGTGCACATGTACGGCGTGATCCTAGCTGCCGGCAATGTCGTGGCACTCGAGGTGGCGGACAGCGAAAAGTTTCTGCGCAACATCGCCTACACCTGCCAGCACTTTTATCCGCGGCCCAAGCTGCTGATTATCAACTATCCGCACAATCCCTCGACGGTCACCGTAGAGCAAGAGTTCTTTACCGAAGTGGTCAAGCTGTCCAAACGCTACGGATTTATGGTCATCAGCGACTTCGCCTATTCGGACGTCGCCTTTGATGGCTACACACCACCGAGCTTCTTGGCCTCGCCGGGTGCGATCGACGTCGGTGTCGAATTCACGACGATGAGCAAAGGCTACAACATGGCTGGCTGGCGAGTCGGCTTCTGCGTCGGTAACCAAGACATGATTCGCGGCTTGGCGACGATCAAAGGCTACTACGATTACGGCATGTTCCAAGCCATCCAAATTGCCGCTATCGTCGCCTTGCGCGATACAGAAGCGGCCATCGAACGCCAGTCCGACATATACAAAACTCGCCGCGACGCCCTGCTCGATGGGCTCCACCGCATTGGCTGGGAAGCTTCCACACCGCGAGCTGGAATGTTCGTATGGGCCAAGGTCCCAGAGCGATGGCTGGCGCGCATGAATACGCTCGACTTCGCCATGATGCTGCTAGAGCATGGTGACGTCGCCGTCAGCCCCGGCACGGGCTTTGGCCCCACCGGCGAAGGCTATCTGCGATTGGCTCTGGTCGAAAACGAGAGCCGACTACGGCAAGCCGTGCGGCAGATCTCTAAATGCCTCGAGAAGCGTGAAGTCGAATACACCGCGGCGGCGGCCTCCACACTGCGAGCAGTAGCCAAGTGAGCCCAACGCGGCTGTGAGTCTTCGGAAGCGCACGGCTTCCAATGATAGTGGAAGCCACTAGCTCCAATGGCAGCGGAAGTCGCCAAGACTTTCGGCCACCAGGGCCAGCCGAAACTCTTGGCGAGTTCCGCTACGTACAACCCCTCCGCTACGTACAACCTCACAGCCCAAGGGGCTAGATGTAGCGAAGAGGCCGAAACCATGGACTTGCATCCATGGCTGCCGTCGCTTGGCGATTAGTAGCCGTCTGGCTACTCCTGCCCTTCAGCAGTCGCAGCAGCTTCCTCAGCGGGAGCGGCATCAGCAACCGGTGCCGCTGCAGGTGCGGCCGCAGGTACAGGGCTAGGCTGGAACTGGACAGGACGCGTCTTCATCCGCGATTGAGCCGCCTTCTGCGCCTCCAAATGCGTTCCCTTCGTACCGTACTTCTTGATCAGCACAGCCGCTTTATCGCTGGGCTGGGCACCCACGCTCAGCCAGTAGTCCACTCGCTCCGCCTTGAGTACCACACGCGCATCGGTTTCGCGAACCATCGGGTCGTAATACCCCAATTCTTCAATTACCTTGCCATCGCGGGGCTCGCGAGCGTCGACAGCGCAAAAACGGAAAAACGGCCGAGCCTTGCGGCCCATCTTCTTCAGGCGGATACGAACTGCCACACAATTTCTCCTGGAACGACTTAAGACGATATCTATTGTTTTAGGCCGGTGACCTGCTTCAGTCGGAATCCCGGCGAACCCGCAAGTGTAATGGACGATTCCATTTAGCGGGAGGACTATCTGCGAGGGAGCGGCCAAAATGAAGACAAAAAGTCCCCTTTAACCAGCTTATCCTCGTCAACAGGAGCTATTTCTTGCGTTTCAACTTCCGCAACATCCGCTCGCGCTCCTTCTGCATCCGCTGCTTGTCTTTGGTACTTAGCCTGGACCCGGTCGATTTCTTGGTTTTGATCCCTCCCATGGTTGGGTCGCCAAGCATAGTTTGTTGCAACTGCTGCATCATCTGCATACGATCGCGACCTCCGCCACTGGCCATAGCCTGCATCATGGGAGCCATGATCCCGAACTGCTTGATCAGCCAGCTGACCAGCGAC
>CAKQNH010000400.1 GCA_934255105.1 uncultured Pirellulaceae bacterium | reverse complement strand
GCCATGGCCAGATGCACGAGGGAGAACTGGAACAAGTCATGATCGATTTTATCGAACACAAGTATGACATCTTGCTGGCGACTACCATCATCGAGAGCGGTCTGGATATTCCCAACGCCAATACAATCTTTATCGACGAAGCCAATCGCTACGGCTTGGCGGAGTTGCATCAGTTGCGAGGTCGAGTCGGGCGGTATAAGCATCAAGCCCATTGCTATCTGTTGGTCGACCGTCACAAACACCTCTCCCCCGACGCATCGCGACGCCTGCACGCGATCGAAGAGTACAGCCAGATTGGTGCCGGGTTTGGCATCGCCATGCGCGATTTGGAGATTCGTGGTGCAGGGAATCTGCTGGGTACGCAGCAGAGTGGCCACATTGCGGCCATCGGATACGAACTGTACTGCCAACTGCTGGGCAACGCAGTCCGCGAGCTGACGCATCAAGCTCCGAAACTGTCCGTGGACGTCGAGATCGACATTCCAGTTCAAGCCTTCTTGCCCACGGACTACGTACCCGAACTGCGACACCGAATCGACATCTATCGTCGTCTCAGCCGCATCGCCGATGTTCGCGAGTTGGACGACGTGCGCGACGAACTGGATGACCGCTTTGGCCGCCTCCCTGCCCCGGTGAATCTGCTGTTACAGGTGGCTGAGTTGAAGATCGACGCATCGATCTGGTTTGTGCGGGCCCTGCAAGTGCAAGAGAATTTTCTGGTGATGACCTACAGCAATCGCCAGCGAATCGAGCACTTGGCCAAGCTGCACGACCGGCGTCTGAGAATTGTGGACAATCAGAAGGCCTACTGGGTCACGCAGCCAGAAAATGGCCACATCGACTGGCTCAAGGAAGCTCGCCAGGCATTCCGTTCGGCCTAAACAAGAAAAAACCGGCCGAGGCGGTGTTTTGGCTCGTCGGATTAGGTTCCTGAGGTAAAATCGAGGATTCCCTATCCCTGCGGCCAGAATGATGGACCCAACATTAAATGAACGAAGAGACACTTCAGCAGGTGCAATTGGCCTACGGGGTCGAGAATTGGTCGGCAGGCTACTTTGATATCAGTTCCCGCGGGACCATTATCGTCCATCCTGCCAATGGGGACGTGCGCTATGCGGATCTGAAGGAGATCGTCGATCATCTACTCGCCAAAGGGCGAGTCAAGCTACCGCTGTTGTTGCGTTTTCCGCAGATTCTGACTAGCCAATTACGGGTGCTAACGGCCGCCTATCAATCGGCCATCGCGGAATTTGAGTATTCGGGCCAGCATTACCCGCTGTTTCCCATGAAGGTCAATCCGCGCCGGGAAGTTGTCGAAGAGTTTCTGCGCGAGGGGAGCCGCTGCAGGATCGGTCTGGAGTGCGGCAGTAAAGCCGAGCTGTATGCCGCCATCGCTCAGGAACAGGGGCCCGATTCATTGCTGCTGTGCAATGGCTTCAAAGACGAACTGTTCGTGCGGACCGCACTGCTGGGAGTTAAGGCGGGCAAGCGTGTGACCGTCGTCATTGAGAAACTCAACGAACTGCGCATGGTCCTGAAGCTGGCTCAAGAAGTGGGCGTGGCCCCCTGGATCGGGCTGCGGGCTAAACTTTACTCACGCGGTTCGGGTAAGTGGGCATCCTCTGGTGGCGATTCGGCCAAGTTCGGACTGACGACTTCCGAGATTTTAGAATGCGTGCGAATGCTGCGCGAAGCCAAGCTCGACCATCAGTTGAACTTGCTCCATTTCCACATCGGTTCTCAGATTACCGATATCAAACGCGTTAAGAATGCGATGAAGGAAGCCGCGCGAGTGTATTGCAAACTGCGGCAGATCGGCTGCGGTATCGAATTTGTCGACATCGGCGGAGGGCTGGGGGTCGACTACGATGGCTCGAAAACTCGCTTTGATTCCAGCGTCAATTACACCGCGCAGGAATTTGCCAACGATGTGGTCTATTCGTTCAAGTGGATCTGCGATGAAGAGAGCGTCCCCACGCCGAATTTGGTGACGGAAAGCGGCCGCTTCATGACCGCCTATCACTCCGTGTTTATCACCTGCATCCGCGATGAAATCGAAACATTTGCCGACGACCTACCGGTCGTCTTGATCGACGAAGACGATCCGCAGGTTATTACGGAACTGAAGGATCTCTGCGATTCGATCACGTCCAAGAACTATGCCGAGTACTACCACGACGCGCTGCAGATGAAGGACGAACTGCAAATTCAGTTCAATCTAGGGCTCATCAGCTTGGAGGATCGCGCCAAAGGGGATGTTCTGTTTTGGGAAATCTGCGCTCGCTCGCTGCATGAAGCCGAGGAGGATGGCTTTCCGGACGAGGAATTCGAGCAGCTCAAACGCAACTTGGCGCAGAAGTACCTGTGCAATTTTTCGCTCTTTCGCTCGGCACCCGACAGTTGGGCTATCCGACAACTGTTCCCGATCGTACCCATTCACAAACTCAATGAAAAACCAACCGACTACGCGACGCTCGTCGATGTTACCTGCGATAGCGACGGTAAGATCGATCGCTTTGTCGATTTAAAAGATGTCAAACAGACGTTGGAGCTGCACAATTGGGAGCCCGGCGATGACTACTATTTGGGCATCTTTTTGGTGGGTGCCTACCAGGAGGTAATGGGCAGCCACCACAATCTTTTTGGACACCCCAACGAAGCCCACATCGCCATCGACAATGACGGACGATTTCATGTGACTAAAATAGTGCCGGGCAGTCGCATCGAGGATATGATGGTGTTTGCGCGGTATGACATCGCACAATTGGCCGAATCCTACAAACGCCAACTGACCGCGCAAGTCGTCAGTGGCGGACTGACCCAAGCGCACGCGGATGATCTGCTGCAAGAATATGAACAAGTCGCCGGGCGGAGCACCTATCTAGAATAGCTAGAGCGGGTTGCTCCACGCAGCAGAAAGTTGTTTTCAGCCTTCAGTAAATTGTTTTCAGGCTTTAGTAAATTGTTTTCAGGCTTTAGTGAGCTGCCCATAGACTTTAGCAAGTTGTTTTCAGCCCGGAGGGCGACAGATCATAGCCGGTGGTGTTAGCCACCGGACCTATGAAAATAGATCAGTTAAAGCCCGGAGGGCGACACATACGTGCATGTGTCGCCCTCCGGGCTTGCCCCACTAAGTAGTCGAAACCCGGTGGCTGACGCCACCGGCAGCGATGTTCCGCCCTCCGGGCTTGATGTTCCGCCCTCCGGGCTTGATGTTCCGCCCTCCGGGCTTAATGTTCCGCCCTCCGGGCTTAATGTTCCGCCCTCCGGGCTTAATGTTCCGCCCTCCGGGCTAATCAAAGAGTTTAAGACATGACTTGTAAAGTAAACTTTGTTGGCCTGTGCTTGCTAATATTGTGTAGCGCTGTCGCCCTGGGAAATGATGCCGCTAAGACAACAGAGCTGGCGCGAGTCGACGATGGCATTGACCTGGCGACTACCGACTGGCCATGGTGGCGCGGGCCCACACGAGACGGCAGGGCCAACCCCGACCAGTCACCGCCAATAGAATTCAGCGCTACCGAGAATGTGGCTTGGAAAACCGATGTGCCAGGCCGGGGATACAGTTCACCCACCGTGGTTGGCGATAAAGTGTTTCTGGCGACTTGCGACGAAGGGACTGGGTCGCAATCGGTCTTGTGCTACGCGCGCGATACGGGACGTCTGCTGTGGAACACGCAGGTACACGCCTCGGGGGCGATGCGCAAGAACAACAAATCGACTGGAGCGTCCAGCACTGTGGCGTGTGACGGCCAACGTGTGTTTATCAATTTTCCAAACGATGGTGGACTATACACCACCGCACTCGATTTGCAGGGCCAGCAACTCTGGCAACAGCGCGTATCGGACTACGTAGTGCACCAGGGTTACGGCGCGTCGCCAGTGCTCTATCAGGGCTTGGTGATCGTAGCCGCCGATAACAAAGGGGGTGGTGCACTCGCTGGACTCGATCGAAAAACCGGCGATATCGTTTGGCGTCGAGAGCGATTCTTGAAGCCCAACTACCCCACACCGACTCTACTGCATGTGGCCGGCCGCGATCAATTGATCCTGATCGGATGCGATATGGTCATCAGCTACAATCCGCTCACGGGCGATACGCTGTGGGAGACCGAAGGTGCAACCACTGAATGTGTCACTTCGACCGTGACTGATGGCAGTTTGATCTACACCAGCGGTGGCTATCCCAAGAATCACATGTCTGCCGTCAGAGCTGATGGAAGCAAGCAGTTGGTCTGGGAAAACACCGCGCGGCTGTACGTCCCTTCGCTGGTCTTTAAAGACGGCTATTTGTATGGAGTGCTCGACGAAGGTATCGCCATGTGTTGGAACGCCGCAACCGGACAGGAGATGTGGAAAGCTCGTTTGGGAGGCACATTCTCTTCCTCGCTGGTGTTGGTCGACAAGAATATTTATGTCAGCAACGAAGCGGGCGATTTCTATGTGTTTCGAGCTCGTCCCGACAAGTTGGAACGCTTGGCCAAGAATCAACTGGGTGAAGAAGTTCTAGCGACGCCAGCCATCGCCGGTGGAAGAATCTACCATCGCGTCGCCCATCGCGATGAAAGTGGCGTGCGGCAAGAAGTGCTGTATTGCTTGGGCGACAACCCGTAGCACGGGCACTCCTGCCCGTTTTATACCCCACACCTTTTCACGCCCCCAGCGGGTTCGTCTGGCTGGTGAAGGAGTTTTGAAGCTAGCCCCAGCGAAGTGGGCCGTGAGCAGGGCTCAGGTATGCCAAGATCGCGACAGATCTTGCGGGCTAAATGGACGGAGATCTCGGTGTGTCGTGGTACTGCGGACCATCGTCCGACTTCTAGATTTCCTCACCACGAATGATTTCCTCACCACGAATGGTTTCCTCACCACGAATGGTTTCCTCACCACGAATGGTTTCCTCCCTCACGCACCAGTTGGCAACCGTTGTCGACCAAATGTCGAATTGGGTCGCGGCGCTTCACGGTAGGATCGCGATTTCTTCGAATGAATCTCCAGCCGCAGATTTAGCATCTTCACGATTCAATTCAATAGCTTCAGCTAGGGCCTCGCGTAGATGAGCTATCAGTTCCTCGCGAGTCTCTGCCTGGCAATTGACGCCAGGAATCCGTATCGGACCAGACATATTCGGAAACGGGGAATTGGTCATCACAGCTACTGCAGTATGTCGTGCGCATCCCGGCCCTTGGATCAGACATAGCGCGAAACGCTGGTCCATCTACCGTAGACTGGGTTCCGCATTTCGAATGAGTATAGGTTCGAGAATCTTGCATTGATTTATCCGTTCTTTCGGAAACTTGAAAGCCAGACCAAGTGGGTTTTCGTTGAGTTGGTTCATAGTAAGCAATTTTCGAAACTTCTCGCTGATCACCACCCATTCGACTATCTAAATCAGCGGCAAGCTCACCTCTGCT
>CAKQNH010000399.1 GCA_934255105.1 uncultured Pirellulaceae bacterium | reverse complement strand
GCTCTGGAGCGATGCGCTGAAACCACCGGCAATGCGCCGCCTGTTCGAACCGCAGCAGTCGCCAAACTGTTGGTGTTGGCTCCACTCAATCAACAACTTGGCCTTGCGCGACAACTGACTGGCAAAGAGATCAAGCTGCAGTGGTTTGAAGAAGGCTCACTCGGTTCCGACCTAGCGGACTTGCAACAGCACTTGTCCGGCGGCGACCGCTACGCCCTGTGGTGTACGCCGCGCCCCTTCGCTGCCATGGGGCAGATTGCAAGAGAGTTAAAGGCGACCGCCGTGCAACTGCCAGTGCTCGAGGATTTGCCACGAGCCATCGAGCAAGCACAGCCCAAGCTGATCGTGGTCGATTCATCGCGTTGGAACACGGCGGCTATATCACAGTTGGTGCGGAATTGGACCAGGAGTTTTACGCGCTCATGAAAATCCATCAAGTATTGGGGAGTGTAACGCTCAGTCGCTGCCATGCCGGCTACGTCGGTGCGAGGTTGCTGGCCACCGTTTCGCTGGATGCTGAACTGTTGGGCGGAGCGACCAATCCCGAGGCCGACTTGGTCGTAGTGTGGGACGATTTGGGCGCTGGCGAGGGTGCCAAGATCGCCGTCAGTGACGGAGCTGAAGCAGCTCAACCGTTTCGACCCGAGCTCAAAGCGGTAGACGCTTATTGCTCGGCAATTTTGGATGCAATTCACATCGACCCGACGGCCTTCACACAACTGAAATTAAAATAATTCGTTAAACCGCGTGGGTAGCGCCTCGCGCGTTCAAAACACGCCAACTAGACACACCTAACAGATTTTTAACCCTCCTTCAGCGAGACAACAAAATGGTCAATGCACACAAGATCAAGCAGGACATCTGCGAGATAGGTCGCCGCCTATACAACAAGGGATTTGCGGCGGCCAACGATGGAAACATCACGGTTCGCATCAGCGACAATGAAGTCCTCTGCACGCCGACGATGCACTCCAAAGGCTTTCTCAAGCCGGAGGATATCAGCATCATCGACATGACCGGCAAACAGATCTCAGGTAGCAAGAAGCGCAGCAGCGAAGCCTTGCTGCATTTGGAGATCTACAAGCAGCGACCAGCGATTAAATCGGTCGTACACTGCCATCCACCGCACGCCACCGCTTTTGGCGTAGCTCGCGAACCCATTCCACAGTGCGTGTTGCCCGAAGTAGAAGTGTTCTTGGGGGACGTGCCGATCACCAAGTATGAAACGCCCGGCGGTCAAGCCTTTGCCGATACGATCATACCGTTTGTCGATAAATGCAACGTAATGATCCTGGCCAACCACGGGACCGTCAGCTTTGGCGAAGACGTCGAGAAGGCCTTTTGGTGGACAGAAATATTAGATGCCTATTGCCGCATCCTGATGCTCTCGCGGCAGTTGGGCCGCGTCAATTATCTGGATCAACAGAAGAGTCAAGAATTGTTGCAGCTAAAAGACAAATGGGGCTTTGCCGATCCGCGGTTGACCGAAGAGTATCAGAATTGCGACATTTGCGCAAACGATATCTTCCGTCCGAGCTGGGCGGAGTCGGGAGTTGAACGCAAGGCGTTTGCGGCTCCGCCGGCCATGCCCGCCAATCGAGGCTCAGCAACCGCTGCGAGTCCAGCGACTGCTCCAGCGACCGGTAATACCGATGAAGAGCGGCTGGTGAAATTGATTACCGAACAAGTCATGCAACAATTGAAGGGATAGACTGCGATGAAAGTTAGCATTATTGGTGGCGGTGGACTGGTCGGCTCATGCGCTGGGTTTGCGCTGCAGTGCGGCGGCGTGGCCCGTGAAATCGCGTTGCTGGACGTCAACGCGGACTTGGCTGCAGGCCAAGCGCTAGACATCCTGCACGGCAGCCCGAGCGTGGCGGACCAGATTGTCTCGTCGGGTTCCTACGAACACGTTCCGTCCAGCGACGTGGTGTGCATTACCGCAGGTCTGCGACGCAAGCCTGACGAATCGCGATTGGATTTGATCAATCGCAATACCGACTTGTTCGTACAGATCTTGCAGCAGGTCAATGCGGCTGGCCTCAAGCCCACGGCCAAAGTAGTCGTGGTCAGCAACCCGGTCGACATCTTGACCTATGTGGCCGCGAAAACTCTGGGGCTGCCTGAGCAGCAGGTGATCGGACTGGGGACGCAGCTCGATACCATTCGCTTTTGCAGTCTTATTGCCGATCATTTGAAGTCGGCCCCCACGCAGACTCGCGCACTGATCCTGGGCGAACATGGCGAGAGTATGGTGCCGATATGGTCGAGCGCTACAGTCGGTGGTCTGCCGTTAGAAAAGTATCCCAATTGGAACGGCAATGTAGCCAATCAAATCTTCACTCGCACCAAAGGTTCAGGAGCGGAAGTGATTGGGAAAAAGGGTGGCGCGGGTTTCGCGGTGGGCATTGCGATCCGCGACGTGATCCATTCAATCCTGTTGGATAGTCGTCAAGTCTTGCCGGTCAGCAGCGTCCAGGCCGGTGCGTATGGCATTCGCGATGTGGCTCTGTCGGTGCCCACGGTGGTAGGCAGTTGCGGTGTGGTCGATCGCATCGAGATCGAATTGTGGCCCAAGGAGATGCAGGGCCTGCGCAATAGCGCCGCCGCCCTACGCCCCACGCTCGATACCGTCCTCAAACGCGTGTAGGCAAATCGCTTAACGCCGAGCCGCAGCAGGTCGCGATGCACAACCCAAACTGATCAACAATGAGTCCCATTAGTCTACTGGCTTTCGCGGCTTGCGGAGGCGACGGCACCTGCGGCCGTCAACCCTCCTTGTGGCGCTGCGGCTCATGAATAGTCCGGGTTAAACGGGCAGGAGTGCCCGTTCTACGGCGGGCTGGTATCATATGAGCTCGCGTGCATTGCACTGGAGATTTTTGGAGTCAATTGAATGCTCAAAAGCCCTTTTCCTGGCATGGACCCATATCTTGAATCTCTGTGGCCCGAGGTGCATGCGAGCTTGATCGTTTATGCTCGAAACCAACTCAACTCGCAGCTACCGGACGACCTGCAAGCGAACATCGAAGAGAATCTTGCCGTCTACAAGAACGACCATCAGTCACCGATTCGTCCCGATATTCGTGTCTCGCAGGATTTGACATTCTCTTCGCAGGTCGAAAATACCAGCAGTGCCGTTGTCACCGAGCCGCTGGTATTGCGCCGTGCGCCACACCCGACGCGGCATGTGGAAATTGTCGATAAAGACGGGCGAATCATTACGGCGATTGAATTCCTTAGCCCTTGGAACAAAGTCGGCAGTCGAGCCCGAGAGCAGTACACTCGCAAGCAGATCGACATCATCGATGCCGGTGTGAATCTTGTCGAAATTGATCTCGTGCGGCAGGGTTCGTATGTGTTAGCAGCGCCGCTTGAACAGTTGCGACCTGGCCAGCGGACACCGTACTTGACCAGTGTCTATCGCGATGCAAAGCCGGATCAGTTCGAAGTCTACCGCGCACCTCTGGAACAGCCACTGCCGAACGTCCCCGTTCCGCTGCGCTACGGCGAACGCGACGCTGTGCTGCAGTTGCAACCGCTGCTCGATCAGTGCTATCAGGACGGTCGCTATTACCGGCTCGATTACAGCGGCGAGCCGTACGGCAAGTTCGACGATGCACTCACGCAGTGGATTGACCAACGACTGCAAAGTGAGGGACGCCGACCGGGCATTTCGTGATCGGAGGTTGACTTATGGTCGACGTGGAGACGGTTGGGGACAACCGCTCTACGCTGAGGACCATTTCGTGATCGGGGGTTGACTTATGATCGACGTGGAGACGGTTGGGGACAACCGCTCTACTTTGCCCGCGCTGTTTGGCTGTTGAGCTATAATCGAGGGTGTCGGAGTGTTGAACGTTTGCTGACAATGGTTTGCCGGATGTGTTGGCGCTCGAATTGGACAGCCAACAGTTTTTGGCTGCTGGAGGCTATTCAAACCTGAACACTAAATCTAAGGAATTACCATGTTTGATCGAATTGCCTGCAACCCGGAAATCCTAGGGGGAAAACCAGTCGTGAAAGGGACGCGCATCAGCGTCGAAATCATTCTCGAATGGCTGGCTAGCGGGTCGACCCCTGAGGAAATCGTCGCCGAGTACGACCAGTTGTCCGTCGAGGATATCCAGCAGGCCCTGCGTTATGCGGCCGCTTCGGTGCAAGGCAATGTAGTCCTGCAAACAAAGGTGGCGTCGTGAGGCTCCACGACTGCCGCCTGTTAGCTGATGAAAATCTGCATTCGCAAGTCGTGGTCCACCTCCGCTCGTTGGATATGGATGTGCGATCCGTGCGTGAGGAAGGATGGGTGGGAACACCGGATGCCGAGCTGCTGCGACTGGCTGTCGGGGAAATGCGGGTGATTGTCACGCACGACTCCGACTTCGGGACGCTGGTCATTCGCGGCGGGCAGGCTGTCTACGGAATCCTTTACCTGCGCCCTGGCCACATGCGTCCTTCGGAAACGATTGCTTTAGTGCAGAGTGTGCTCAGAGAGGAATTTGACGTGACACCGCCGTTCATCGTGGTTGCTCAACGCGTGGGCGATGATGTCACGATTCGCGTCCGTGAGCTGGATCCGCGAGAGACATAGCCCATCTTCCTACCTCCATTTTCCTACCAAATATGTTTTGCAATACTGAGAACTCGTTGAGATGCTTAACAACAGTTCGTCGAGTGTCTCAGCTAGCCACGATGACCACGCTCGTTGGCTGCCGAGTTATAATCAACGGTGTCGGAGTGGTGAACGTTGGCTGACAATGGTTTTAGGTGGTAGCGATGCCCTTGCATGATTGGACGCGAGTTTCCGCTGGGACCTATCATGGATTCCATAATGCTTGGATTACGGAACTCGCCAGGGCGCTCAACAATGGCGTGCTCCCCTCCCCTTTTTACGCAGAGGCGGAGCAGGTTGCAGGGCAGACCGGGCCGGATGTGCTGGCGCTCGAATTGGACAGCCAACAGTTTTTGGCTGAAGAAGCTCTTGACCTCCATAGCTCGGCCAGAGTGGCCACGTTGCTTGATATGAAGCCGAAGGTTTCCGTCACGCAAGTAGCATCCGAAGCGGAAGTCTACAGTGAGCGCCGCAACCGACTGGCGATACGCCATACCTCTGGCGACCGGCTGGTAGCCTATATCGAGTTGTTGTCGTCTGGCAACAAAGCAAGTCGCCGCATGCTCGATCGCTTTCTTGACAAAGCATACAGCGTTATAGAACACGGGGTACATCTGCTTGTCGTGGATCCCTATCCACCCGGTGCATTGGATCCGCAGGGGATACATGCGGCGATCTGGAATGAAATCGATCCTTCGACGCCTTTTCGATTTCCCGACGAGCGGCACATGACAGCGGTGTCCTATCATGCCCAGCGTCCGCCAACCGCTGATGTAGAACCGCTAGCTGTGGGGCAGGTC
>CAKQNH010000398.1 GCA_934255105.1 uncultured Pirellulaceae bacterium | reverse complement strand
AATCGCAGCAGAGACTCGACGTGATCTGCGTAAGCATCATCGCCAATGGAAAATGGTCGCGACGATTCCCCCGACGCGTCCACTCTGAGTCGATAGCGCCCCGGTAGGGTCAAGCTGCTGAAGTCAAGCCTGACGTGATGTGCGAAGGTCCCCCAGCCTGGCGCTTCCGATGCCGTGATAGTTGCTGAAAAGGCAACTTTGTCCGACGGGAGTTCGAGTACCGAGAAGGTTCCTACGATAGCTGCGTTGGAGAACGCGATTGCAACCTTTGCATCCTGAGTTTGATAGCCGACCTGATTGGCTCTCACATGCACCGCCTCGTCCCCACACACCGAGCCCGTGGTGCCCGACAGCACGAGCAGGGGCAGCAGTGCCAGGCTTGCGAATCTTGTCAGGCTGTAAGTTCGCTTCGACATGAGTTTTTTCTCTAAGCGGATAGTTTGCAGCTTGAGCGCTCTCAGTGAGCAACGTTCGGCGATGGCACAGACTGGCCAGATATGATACCGTCATAGTCTAGTCCAAGGCGCGTCTTGGAATTGACAGTCACTCTGAGAATTTTACCTCAGAAGCAACACGAACGTCGTGGGTTATAGCGCAATGCAATCCGATACCCCCAGTCGTTTTTTCGATGACGTTCGCGCTTGTTGGCGACCGGTGGCAGATGGGCGAAAAGTGATACCTTTTTGCACGCCGGTGCATCGTCAGCCCGAAGCGGTTTGAATTGCGAAGCGGCGCGTCGTGCAAACTACTGCCGTTGCCTCACTTGTCATTCCGTGGTAGCCCAGCGGCGATCGTGGACGTGTTACGTGTCGAGTATGAGAAGGGTACAAGCGCTTGAGCGTTATCGATGAGAAATCCATAGGGGTCAGGCCTGCTTCAAAACCCACAGACGCTGGTCGCTGGATTCGGTATCGCGTTTCGGAGAAATGCCAGGCAGCTCGCAGAGCTGGCAGAAGCGACCGCCCGGTCGAGTTTCTCCACCGAGAAAGACTGCGGCATCAGGATTTGGCTGGTCAGGGCAATGGCTCTTCAAGTGGAATCTAGCCGTTTGAAATGCCGTCAATTTCTCCGGCATTCGTGAGCAGCGGCAAGCGTCTCGTTGCAAGTCGTCGATCGTTCACGGTTACGGCCACGCCCACCATCAAGTCTGCTTCCACTGCTACGACGACTTGCTAGATGACATCCGCCACGCCTTCGCCTTTTAAGCCTTGCGTGCGAATACGAATTACCGATGGTAAGGAAGCGCTTGACAATGCAAGTAAGGCGTGAAAGTCGGAATCGAGCGTTACCACGATTGCACCACGAGTTTCGCCCTCGGCCAGAATGACTTCATCTTTGGCCATTGCCATTCCAAGGTCTCCCACGTGTTCGGCTTCAGCACGCGAACTGCGCAATTGTGTGAGAGCCAAAGGAGGTAGGAGCCGAAAAGGAAGATTGGGTAGGTTTCTCCGTTCGGGATATTGCCTAAACGGCTCCTCCCCCTTTCCCGTTTCCCCCATTCCCGTTTCCGTTTTCACGATTCAACGCAGCTCCAAATAAAACTCTTCTTCGTTGAGGCCAAGCTGCGCTCCAGTCGGGAAAAAAAATCATACAAGCTAGGGCCATTGCGAAAATGAACAACTAACTCTCCATCCTCGACAGGGTATCTCTCGCTTGTCACGAAGATGCTCTTTGTTGTGTCTCCTTCGTCCCAGCTAATTTCGATCCCATTCCCTTTGACACACGCTGAACATGCAACGCCATTGATTTGAAAGCCGGTGACGCCTCCCGCTGGCCCATTAACAAAGTCACGGTTTGCATACCTGACTTCAATGGACTTCGCAGTTCGCTGTTTGCTCATCTTGCTGCTCGCAGTTAGAAACAGCTTTGCTTCCTCAAGCAGTACCGAAACATTTCGTTTATTCAGAATATCGACTTCTGCAAACAGATTTGCCGTCTTTGGATATTTTGCTTCAAGCGTCGTTAATACCTTCACCGAAGGAATTTCCAGAGCCAGAAAGAAGGGATCGTCTGGGTTTTCAAATAGCAATAATCTCATATTATGCAAATCCCTTGGTACCTTGGTCATCACGTTCGATGGTGCGTTGGACAACCGGCTGCTGCTATTCAGAAGTGGCTTCGCCGCTGACGGGCGGTACGAACTGAGCCGTTACGCCGAATACCATTTTTTCGCTGCCGGATTGGTGAGCACCCATGTCGGGCTGCTTTCCGTTGATCGCCTCGCAGAAATTCGGGATGACCAAGGCGGCAGCAAGGCCCTTGCTCTGGGGTGCCAACTGGAATACGCCCGCTTTCGTTTGTCGATCAAAGCCTGCGCCGGGGACATATTGAGGCGTTCCCTTGAGACCGTGTTCTTCTTGGTTATCGGGAACGCCAGCAGATGTGAGATCGTAATCGAAGTCATTGTCCTCATGGGTGCGACTGACGGCGATGCTGCGTCGATCGCTCTCGCGAACGTGAAGAATGTTGTTGCGAGTGACGCAGTGCTTGATGATCCTGCTATCGCCGCCCAGTCCGCCAGCACCGTCGTTATCTCGCTGAAAAATTGTGTTGTTAAAAATATACATGTGGCCGGTCATCCAGTTTTCGCCCCCCGCGTAGCCCATCTTGATGAATGGCCCGTGTGTCATCCCGTAAGTGCTGTCCGATGGGCTGTAGCAGCGTCCGGAGACGTTCTGCCAAACATAGAGCGGTCCAATCGATACGGCCGCGTTGGCGATCGGAATAAGTACTTCTTCGATATAGTTATTCCATATCCGAACGTTCTGATCGCCCCCCTCGGCCTCAATGCCGTCGTCCCAACAATTGGCTACGTAATTGCAGTAGATATCGCTGTCCGCGCCGGGGAAACCTCGGTAGCCGCCGTTCTTGCCCGCCCCCATCGCGTCGTTGAAGTAATGATCCTCGTCCGAGTAGCACTCGTTGTAGCGTATGACGTGGTTACCAGCGGACTCCCAAAACACGATCGTCTGTGGACCACTGGGATGTGTGGATTTGCCGTGCTTCTCTGCCCAACTGTTGGTGTCCCACGAGGGATGATGGAGCTTGCAGCGCTGGATGATAACCGAGTGGAGATCTTTATTGTTGCTGAACACGCAGGCCTGTGAGTCCTTGCCCCAGCCCTGCTCGCTCTCGCTCCCCCACTTGCTGATGTCGCAATCCTCGATGACGATGTGATGACCATTGAAAATCCGGATCCCGTGTTGCTTTACGTTCTTGATGGTAAAGCCGCGCAGGATGACGTAGCTGGCGTCTACGGCGATTCCAAGGTCTTCCATATTGCCCGTGTCGACCGTGCAACCGGTGCCGTCGTAAACCACGTAGGCCTCCGGCCTACCCGACTGGTCTACCTTCAGCGTGGTGTCGCGATCGGTAACCTTCACTGTCGATTGCACGGCGAAGTTCTCGGTCCATGTCGTCGCTTGACATTCTGCCCGCTGATCGGTCTGCTCGAGTGTTAGTTCGATATCGTAGGTCGTTCCCGGAGTCAGATTCACGAGGCTGCCGCGATAGTCGGCCTTGCATTCCGGTGTGTCGATGGGATGGTATCGCAGCGGCAGTCCCGCGTGCCACTGCTGTTCGCCGCTGCGGCGGTATCTGACCAGCGTCTGGCGTTCCTGGCCACCTTCGGGCGGCGACCAGTAGATACTGATGCAGTGGAATGTCGGAACCAAGATGGCAGCGTGCTCTCCGCTGTCGCGCGGCTCTTTTGCCTGGACGGTCAGGGGACTAGCTGCCACGAGGGCAAGGATCGTTGCAAGTATCGCGCGTCGCTGCATGGTATCTACCCTCGGTCAGAAATCGTGTTTCAGGTAACGATAGTGCAGTATATCACACCCCGCGGAGGGCGAGATTTAGAAGTTGTGCGGAGTGGGTGCTGTGGGATAAGCTTCCAGCTTGTCACCCCACACGTACAGTAACCTTCCACCTTGCCTTCCCGAAATCCACGCCTAAGACAAGCTTCCAGCTTGTTACTACGAGGTGACAAGCTGGAAGCTTATCCCACGGTGTGACAAGCTGGAAGCTTATCCCACGGTGTGACAAGCTGGAAGCTTATCCCACGGGTGACAAGCTAGAAGCTTATCCCACGGACAAGCTACTTGGCTTCGCTCGGCTGAGCTTCTTTTATATATCGCAGGCCGGTCTTCTCGTCGGGTACAGCTAGGCGGACACTGCCTGTGCAGCCGGTGTCTTTGTTGCACGCGCCAGTGGCGGAAAAAAGACGGCCACCGGGTAAGCCGACGATGCCGAGCGAGCAGTTGAACTCGTAGCGGCCCATCATCTTGAAGTCGGCGTCGGTGACGAGCAGGATCGCCGGACTTCCGTAACAGCCAAACCACCACCGGCCATCGGCAAAGGTGGCGGTTTGAATTCCCAGCAGCGTGTGGCCGCTGGCAATCGAGTGCTTCTTGATGAAGCTAAAGTCTTTGTCGTACTCGTAGACATAATTTTCTTCATAGCCGCCGGGGAGTCCACCGACGACAAAAAAGCGGCCGTCTCGGTAGCCGATTCCCCCAGCGCCGTGGAACGCTTCCTGCACTTCGTGCTTGGTTACGAGCGACAGATCAGCAGCTCGATAAACATACACCCACGAGTCGGCGTTCCCCTGCGGATCATTGAACTTGCCGAGGTTCACCGCTACATACAGCAGCCCGTCGTGGATGCACAGATCGCCCTGGTGACTGGCTGCGGGCACCTTCTTAAGCAGCTTGCCCGCCAGATCGGTTTTCACAATTTGCGTCGTAAAACTCCAGTAGATGGACTGGTCATCGACGCACACACCTTGCAGGTGCTGGGGGTAGGTTCCTTCGCATTGCACTGGGCGGTAATTCGAGGCCGATTGCAAACCGTCTTGAGCAGAGGTGGTGCCAACGGAAACAAGCAATAGGGCTACCACGGCGAGATTGATGCGTTTCATAGCAAGCGTATCCTGGTGAGATTCGGTCGTCGTCGCCCGCACCGCATCGAGTTAATGCGTCAGGCGTTTGTGCTAGTTAAATCGTAACCGTTTACGATTTTGCATTATAGTCGCTGATCGCTCCGCCGATCAGATGCTAAGGGGGCTCGCGGGTACGTTGGAGCTAGCGATGTGCTATTCGCGAAGAGCAAGGATCGGGGGGGGCGATCCACGACTTTGGAGCAAGGATCGGCGGAGCGATCCACGACGGAGGAGCAATGATCGGCGGAGCGATCCACGACGATGGTAGGGGCCTACAACTGCTCGGCGACGCGATCGGTGATCTGGCGACCGATCTCAAGGGAAGCAGTGGCGGCAGGGCTGGGAGCATTGCAGACGTGTATCATGCGTCCTTGACTAACCCACAAAAAATCGTCGATCATCGTGCCGTCGGGCGCGAGTGCTTGCGCTCGCACGCCTGCGCGACAGGGCCGTAAGTCTGAGGCGCGGATCTCAGG
>CAKQNH010000397.1 GCA_934255105.1 uncultured Pirellulaceae bacterium | reverse complement strand
TCAACGTCGGCGGCGTGATGGCGATCTGTGAACCAAAATAGATTTTCGGTCGGCGATTCATATACAGCGGCGGTTGTTGTTGCTGCAGTGCGGCTTGTAGCAATTTATTCACACGCGCAGTGGGGACGCGAGTTTGCGACTGCTTGAACAACATCTGCGCATGGTTGAGCAGTGCCTTCATGTTCTTGCCCGTCTCGCCGGTGATAAACGCGATGGGGCAGTAGGCCATGGTGGGAAAATGTTCTCGCAAGTAGCGGACCCAGCGCTCGGTGGGGACTTGTCCGGCCACTTTATCCCATTTGTTCACCACAAAAATGCACGGCTTGAACTGCTGTTCGATATAGTGCGCCAACTGCTTGTCAACTTTGCTGATCGGCTCCATACAATCGAAGAACAGCAGCGAAACATCGGCGCGGCGAATGCTGCGCTGCGCCCGATGGTGGCCGTAGAAATCGATGTTGGTGCGGATGCTCTTGTTGCGGCGCAGGCCGGGCGTGTCAATGGCGACAAACTTGTGCCCGTCGAGATCGAAATGCACATCGACGCTATCGCGGGTAGTACCAGCCACTTCGCTAACGATCATCCGCTGGGCTTGGGCGAGCGTATTGACAAAGGTGCTCTTGCCCACATTGCGGCGACCGACGATGGTCAGCTTCATGCGCGGTGCATCCGTCTCACCCTCATCAGGCTGCGAATCGGGGAGTCGCTCTAAGATCTCGTCGAATAATTGCTGTTTGTTGCGATTCTCTTTGGTGCTGATGGGAATCAACCAGCCTCGGCCCAGCCGATGGAAATCCAGAGCCGAATTATCCAATCCGGCGTGGTCGGTTTTGTTAGCCAGCAAGAGAATCGGTTTTTCGATTTTCCTCAGTCGCTCGCCAACCATTTCGTCCAGCGGCGTCAAACCGCTCTTGGTATCGACGACAAACAGCAGTACGTCGGCTTCGTCGATAGCAACTTCAATCTGCTGTTCCACTTGCTTGGTCAGATTGTCGACATCTTCGACCCCCATTCCGCCGGTGTCGACCAACTCAAAAAACCGATCATCGTGCTCGATCAAGGTGGCTTGGCGATCGCGGGTGACCCCAGCCATATCGTCCACGACAGCCAAGCGGCGACCGTCGAGCCAGTTGAAGATGCTGCTCTTACCGACATTGGGACGGCCAACGATGACAACGCGTGGGATAGACATGAGGGGGGGTACGATGCTTTGGATCAACGCGAGGAGGCGATAAAATTATCGAGAGATGATCGCTAGTTTACCTGCTTGAGGCCGAATCCGCGAGGTGAGCGGACTGTGGAAGTTGACGCTTAGAGGGTATCATCGAGCAGCTTTGCCACGTCACAATCGGCTGTCGCAATGCGGGGAAAACGGGGGAAACGGGGGAAACGGGCAGGAGTGCCCGTTCTACGATAAAGAAAAACGGGCAGGAGTGCCCGGTCTACGAATGCTACGAAATAGTTGCTCGCAATCACCTGACGCAAGACGGTAGAGACACCATGGATAGCGCAACCTTCGAAAACGCCCTGACGCAAATGCTGGAAAATTTTCAGCGGTGTGGGGTCTCGCGTTTCGGAGCAATGCCTTGGGAGGCTCTGCCCGCAGAGATGCAATCCGCGGTTGCTCAGCTCGCTGCATCTCAATTGACAACAGCCCCACCTGCGTCATCCGCCTCCTCACAGCCCGCTAAGCATGCCGCGGCGGCCCTAGCAGGAGCCAGCGGCGGCGTGGCCCGGCCCCAGATGCGCAATACAGCGACTGAAGCCGAGGGGGGTGCAGGGGCTGCAAGTGCGGCGAACCAGCCCCAAGCAGCCACCCCAAGTCAGACACGGCGGCAGGGGGAGGGCCAGGCGGGGGGCGAGCTGGTTCCGATGGTGGGACTGGCAGGACAACCGTGGAGCCTACCAGTGGTGCCATCCCAACAGCGGTCAGAGCCATTAGAACTGTTGGCCGGAAAAGTGCGCGAATGCCGCCTGTGTTCGGCCATCGTCAGCTACCGCCAGCAAACCGTGTTTGGCACCGGCTCGCTCACCCCACGCGTGTGTTTCGTAGGGGAAGCTCCCGGAGCTGAAGAGGATCGCAGTGGACTACCGTTCGTCGGCCCAGCCGGACAATTGCTCACCAAGATCATCGCCGCCATGAAGCTCAGTCGCGAGGAAGTGTACATCCTGAATGCGCTCAAGTGCCGCCCGCCTCAGAACCGAACACCGTTGAATGAGGAGATCGAGCACTGCCGCCACTATGTAGAAAGCCAATTGGATCTACTTCAGCCCGAATACATCGTCTGCCTGGGGGCTGTCGCCGTCCGGTCGATCCTGCAATCCGAGCTGCCGATCGGGCGACTGCGCGGCCAATTTCATCGCTATCGCGGGGCGCGCGTGGTGGTCACGTATCACCCGTCCTATTTGCTGCGCAATGAAAGCGCCAAGCGGATGGTGTGGGACGACATGAAAATGTTGATGGCCGAACTATAGCAGCGAAGCCGCTTGTGGTTGGCGAATAGGGAACTTTGGACTGCTGCGACTTGTCGTAGCTTTTTGGCCGTATTTGAGAGGCTGTAACAGTTTTAGGCGTGGAGACGCATTGGGCGGCGGATCAGCCTTTCTAAGCTATATGCTCGGCTGTGTGCCGCACTATTTTGTACCGTCGGGCGCGTCGTGCTGCCGAGGTTTGCGTGAAAGCTACGACAAGTCGCAGCAGTTCAAGGAGCTTAACGGCGGATCAAACAATCGCCTCTCGGACCAAGCCACAAATGCCCCATTTGCTATTCCAAATACGGCTGCCTGAAGTACGCAATTAAGCTAGACTGGAAATAGTCGACCAACCAAGCATCAACCAAGCATACTGCCGTTTTGTTCTCATCTCCGCCAGTTCCACTCTCATCCTAATCTAATCGCTTATTGGAGACGCCCTATGAGCCTGCCGGAATTCGATTACTTGGGTCCATATAAAGTAGAGAGGACGCTTGGCCGGGGTGGCATGGGAACCGTCTACAAAGGGGTCCATGCCAAGAGCGGCGAGGCGGTAGCCGTTAAAGTCATCGCTACCGGCATCGCTAACAGCAGTCGTTTCCGCCGCAGATTCGCGGCCGAAGTGGAAACGCTCAAGCGACTAAAGCATCCGCACATCGTGCAATTGGTCGGGTACGGCGAAGAGCAGGGGTTGTTGTTCTACAGCATGGAGTACGTCGACGGACAGTCGCTACACACGCATCTGCGGCAGCACAAAAAGCTGTCGTGGCAGGAGGTGATTCAGATTGGCATTGAGACCACTGGCGCACTGAAGCACGCGCACGATATTGGCATCATTCACCGCGACCTTAAACCAGCCAACTTGATGCTGAACAAATCGGGCCAAATCAAACTGACCGATTTTGGTATCGCCAAGCTCTTCGGATCGACCGATATGACCGCCGCCGGCTCCGTGCTGGGGACGGCTGACTACATGCCTCCAGAGCAAGCGGAAGGCAAGCCAGTAACGATCCGTAGCGACCTTTATAGTTTGGGCGGGGTGCTGTACGCACTCTTAGCTGGCACCGCTCCGTTCGGCGGCAAGAGCATCCCCGAGGTGCTCTATGCGGTGCGTTACAACTCCGTTCCCGACTTGCGCGAGCGAGCCAGCCATGTCCCCAAAGAACTCGCCGAATTGATCCATCAACTGCTGGAGAAAGACCCTCAGCGTCGTCCGCCGACGGCGCTGGTGGTGGGCAATCGTCTCAAGTCACTGCTCGCCGGGCTGAATCGGCGTGCCGCCGGGGCAAATCCGTCCGATGCGTCGACTACGGGAGCGGGGACCAAGGTCATCGGTGCCCAGCTCACCTCGCTGGACTTGTCGGACGTCGACGACGTCGAACTGCAATTGACGGGGACGGTCCCCGGCGCGGATCACGCGACCGACGACCGCTCGGACAATACGCTCTCGCCTCCCGATAGCGATAGCGATAGCGCAAAAGTAGACACACGTTTGGGAGACAATCCGCCTGGGACCCATGAAGTACCGACGCTCCTTGCGCCCGAGGGAAACGCCCCAGCGCCCGGTGAAGACCATCGCCCAGCGGTGCCGGGGAGTAGAAACAGGCCGGATTCTAAATCGGTAGAGGTTTCGAGGGGACGACAAGCGTTGCCGTCGGGAACTGGGGCGTCTGGAATTGGCGCGTCGAGCAATGGGCCCGCCAGCAGTGGTCCACTGACTAGCGGTCGACCATCGCACTTCACACCAATTTCGGAGATCCCTACCAAGACCGCTCCATTTGGTTTAGACCCGGACGATTCTGCCCCGCAGTTCGACTGGGTGCACTACGGTTCGCTGGCCGGGATCATCGCGCTGCTGATCGGCAGCATCGGTCTGGCATGGTGGCTGCTGCAACCGCTGTCAGCCGATAAGTTGTACGCACAAATTTCAGCCGCAGTTGCTTCGGGGGACGAAACGCAGTTGTTGCAATCGAGCGAGTCCATGCAGGAGTTCCTGACGCGATTCCCCGGCGACGAGCGGAGTGCGGAGCTGCAGATCTTGGTAGACGAAGTCGAGTTGTCGCGCCAGGCACGGGTCCTGCAGCGTCGCGCATCGCGGCTGGGTGGCATAGAAAACCTAAGCGCCATTGAGCAGGGGTTCCTACAGTGCGTCAAACTGCTGGGACAAGACCCCGATCTGGCGCAGCAGAAACTGGCATCCTTCATCGCCATCTTCGGACCGCAGCCAGAACTCTCCCGAGAAGACAAAAAACTGGTCCGCTTGGCAGAGCATGCGCTGCGTGTCGGTGCCGCTGGTCTGGAGCAAAAGACTCCGCTCGCCGCAGTTCAACTGCAAAGCTTGATCGAAGTGTCTGAAGCGACATTGACTGCTGAGCGGCTGCACGAATTCTATCATGATTTACTGGCACTCTATGGCGATCTTCCCTGGGCTAAGCCGCAACTGGATCGCATCCGCGAAAGATTGGAAGCGACCGAGTAAATGCCCATCCGTGTTTTGTGTTGTTGTGGATCGCTGGAGAGTGGCGGCAGCGAACGGCAATTGTGGCAGTTGGCGGTAGGCCTACCCGTCCCACGCTTTGCCGCAGAGATCTATGTGATCTATCGCCGTGGCGTTTACCTAGAGAAAGTCCCACCGCATATTCCAGTTTTCGATTTTGCCAGCCAGTCGTCCACACAGCAGTGGCGCGCCCCTGGAAGCATTCATCGCCAACAGGTCAAACATCTGATTCGCACGCTGCGTGAGCGACAGATCGGCGTCGTCTACGACCGCACATTTCATATGACACTACTGACTGCCGCCGCCTGTCGCGCCACCAACACGCCTCGCGTGTCGGTGATCGTCAGCCCTCCCAGTCAGGATTTTGTCCGCAGCCCAGAACGCTTCCACTGGATAAAAAAGCGACTGCTGGCGCGGGCCTACCGCGATCAACGCAGCATATGTCTAGCC
>CAKQNH010000396.1 GCA_934255105.1 uncultured Pirellulaceae bacterium | reverse complement strand
GCAATTGCTCGATGGGTACGTCGGTGGCCGCCGCATCGGCCCAGCGCGCGTTGCTTAGGACTTGTTCAATCACATCCAGCCCAATGCGGTCCATGATACCGAATGGCCCCAGCGGCATACCGGTCACACTGGTCCACGATTTGTCGATATCGACCGGATCGGCTACATCTAGTTCAACCAGTTCCAGCGCCGAACGCAGCACCGACTGCAGCAGCCAATTAAAGATGTAGCCCGGATGCTCGCGGCGCAGCAGCAATGGGTGTTGGTCGATGCGAACAGCCAATTCGCGCAGGCTCTCGATCACTTGGGGATCGGTCGCTGCGCAGCCTACGATATCTACCACGGAGTCTTCTAGCACCGGCACATGAAAATGCAGATGGGCAAAGCGACTGGGCTGGGCCACAAATTCGCTCAACATCGATGGCACAAAGTAAGAGCTGTTGGAAGCGATGATGATCGGCGCAGGAAATAGGCTGCTCAGCTCGCGCAGCACGCGTTTCTTCAGCGATAATTGCTCCGGAACCGACTCGATGATCAAATCTATGGGCAACTTGCCAGCGGCGACGCTGGCGGAGATTTCCGCTAATTCGGGGGCCACGTGAACTCGTTGGCACCACCCAGGATCGGCAGCGTAGAGGGGCAATTGGCGCATCCAGTCGACCGCATCGCTGCACACTTGTGGAGCGCGGTCGACCAACCACACGCTGAGCCCGAACCGAGCCAGTCGAGCCGCCGTCTGGCGGCCAACCCAGCCCGCTCCCACGATCAGGACATGTTCGATTGTGGTCATGAGGTTATTGTTCTATTTAGCGTGCTGACTAGAGTGAATCAAAGCGGTGAACCCAAGCTGCCAGCCAATGTAGTAGAATGAGAGATTAAGGGGAGGTGGCAAGTCGCTGTCTGAGCAGAATTCGCTCTGCCCCAGGGTTTTATCGTATTCCTTTTCTGCAATTTGTTACGCGGTATCAATACAATGGATTGGATTCGTAAACACGGCTGGACGTGGCGGCTCGCTCTAGCCGCGCTGTTTTTTATGTGGGCAGGCGTCTCGCCGGCCACCTCGCAAATCACTGCGCAAATCACCACACAAGAAGCTACAGCGGACGAGTTTCCCGCTCAAGATGGCACTGCGCAAGATGGCACTGCTCAAGAAATCTCTGCGCAAGAAGTCTCCACCAAGGAACTCACTGCGCAAGAGCAGCCGCATGCGACCTATCCCACGCGGCTGATCGAATTCCGTTCATCTGCTGCGCAGCCAGCCCCGGCGGGACCCGTGCGCTGCGAAGTGCTGCTGGAACTGGCCGATGGAAGTTTGCTTGCCCAGACGGAAGATGGACAACTGTGGACCTTGGAGAAGGACTCCATCGTATCATCGGTCCCCTGTGACGCACCGTTTACCCCGCTGACGTCGGAACAGATCTACCAACAGTTCCAGCGGGAGTTACCCGAGGGATTTAAGGCTTTTAAGACGCGGCATTATGTGCTGCTGTACAACACGAGTGAAGTTTACGTCAGGTGGGTCGCAGAGTTGTACGAGCAGATCTACCGCGGCTTTTATAACTACTGGAAGTCCAAGGGCTACAAACTCTCCGAACCTCGCTTCCCGCTGGTAGCGGTCGTGTTTAGCAATCGGGCGTCGTATATGGGGTACGCCGAGCGAGAGATCGGCAAATCGGCCGAAGCCATGATTGGCTACTACAACATGAAGACCAATCGCATGATCGCCTACGACATGACCGGCGTCGACGGAGTCGTGCCGGCGGGGACGCGCATCGCTAGCAACATCGTGGTGCGTCAGATTCTAATGCAGCCTCAGGCCGAGCGAACCGTGGCGACCATTATCCATGAAGCCGTCCACCAATTGGCCTTCAACAGCGGTTTACAAGTTCGCTTGGCGGACAATCCACTGTGGTTGAGCGAGGGCATTGCAATGTTCTTTGAAACCCCCGACGCCAACAGTCCCAAAGGCTGGGGAGGCACGATCGGCAGAATCAATCCACACAATATGCGTCTGTTTGTGCAGTACCTACCCCAGCGTCCCGCCGATTCATTGTTGACTCTGATCAGCCAAGACCAACGCCTCCGCGATGCCGAGACGAGCAACCAAGCCTATCCGGAAAGCTGGGCGCTAACCTACTATCTGATGTTGGCCAAAAACAAACAGTTTGTCGCCTACATGAAGGAGTTGGCTGAGCAGCCTCCGCTGGGTGAAACACCTCAGCGCGAGCGAGTCGAGATGTTCAAACGGCACTTTGGTGAAGACCTGGCCGAACTCGACCGCGATTTCATCAATTTCTTTCGTCGTCGTTAGCTCAGACATCGCAGCAATTGGCCCAAGTGAGAATTTATGGAAAAACTGCCTCAACCAGAATTGACCATTCGCGCGATCGTGCTGGGACTGCTGTTATCGGTCGTGATGGGCGCGGCCAACGTCTATGTGGGGCTCAAGGCGGGGATGACCGTTTCGGCCTCCATTCCAGCCGCCGTGATGGCCATGCTGTTCTTCAAACTGTTCTTCAAAAAGTCGAGCATTCTAGAAGCCAACCAGGTGCAAACCTGCGCGTCAGCGGGTGAATCTTTGGCCGCGGGCATTATCTTTACCATGCCCGCACTGATCTTGATCGGCTACTGGAAAGATTTTGATTACTGGTCAGTCACGATGGTTGCCATCACCGGGGGACTGCTGGGGATCCTGTTCATGATCCCCATGCGCCGCGTGTTTGTGGTCGACAATCCGGAGCTGCCATATCCAGAGGGGATCGCCTGCGCTGCGGTACTGAAAGCCGGCGAGCACAATCAAGAGAACCAAGGTGCCGGGTTGAGCCTCATTCTAGGTGGACTGCTGGGCGCAGCAGTCAAAGTAGCCGGCGGTCTATTTGGACTGATCACCGGCAGCTTGCAAGCCGCCACGGTAGTCGGATCGCGCATCTTTTTTATCGGTGGTGAACTCAGCCCGATGCTGGTTGCCGTCGGCTTCATTGTCCGTTTGAACGTGGCTATCCTGATTTTTATCGGCGGTGCATTGGCGTGGCTGATCGGCATCCCATTGCTGGGTAGCGCTGATCTGTTCGACAATCCCATCGATGGTGCTTATACGCTGTGGAAAGATCAAATCCGCTACGTGGGAGTGGGGGCGATGGTCGTCGGCGGGTTCAGTTCGCTCATCTCGGTGCGAGCCGGCCTCAAATCGGCCGTAACTGAACTCTGGCACGGCGTGTCTGGCAAGCGAGCTAACCTGCAGAACGATCAGCGCGACATCCCCGCGCCTCTCATCCTGCTGCTGGGTTTGATCTGCATCGGCATGCTGACCTGGGTCAATTTCCGCTTTACACACGATGTGGGCATCACGCTGTTGATAACCGCCATTATGCTGGCGATGGGCTTCTTCTTCACGGCCGTGGCCAGTTACATCGTGGGGCTGGTGGGCAATTCAAATAGCCCGGTATCTGGCATGACGATCACCGCTGTGTTAGTAGCTGGCGGAATGTTGTGGTTGTTCAACTATTCGGGGATGATCGGCATGGTGGCTACGTTGGGCACTGCTGCCATCGTATGTTGCGTGGCCTGTACGGCCGGCGATGTGTGCAACGACCTCAAGACGGGGTCGCTGGTCGGTGCCGCTCCATTTCGCCAACAGATGATGCAGATAGGGGGTGTCGTCGTGGCTGCGTTCGTCATGGCACCCATCCTTACGTTGCTGCATCACAACACGCCCGGCGGAATAGGTGGCAGCGAGCTATCCGCTCCTCAGGCCAGTCTGTTTGCCAGTTTAGCCGAAGGGTTTTCCGGAGAAGCCAGCCTACCCTGGGGCATGATGGCCATTGGGGCTGGGCTGGGCGTCGCAATCCTGATCGTCGATACTTTACTGAAATCCAGCCGTAGTAGTTTCCGCGCCCACCTGATGCCCATCGCGGTCGGCATGTATTTACCGTTCGGATTAGCTATCCCAATCTTGATCGGCGGACTGCTGGCCCATTGGTACACACGCAAAACCCCTCGCGCGCAGCAGCACGACACACTTCAGCGCGGCGTGCTTTTTTCATCTGGCGTAATAGCCGGTGAAGCGCTGACGGCCGTCGGCATTGCTGGACTGGTGGCCCTAGTGGTGTGGTTAAAAGAATCGCATAGCGAGTGGTTGGCCAAGACTCTTGGCACACAGTCCGTAGATTGGCTAAAAATTCCATTTGATTTCGAACTGGGCGACAGATTGACAACTTGGCTATCCATTGTGGCTGCCGTGGGCATCGTCGTAATCTTTGCGCAGTTCACTCGTCCAAAAGCCGCCGCAGAATAGATCTGCTCGCACTGGATCTTCTCTCTTGGGGAGAGGTCGAGCCTAAGCGAGGGAGAGGGGACAGCGCAATCGGACGAGCTTTAACTCCTCCTCCAAGCCAAAGGGTGCCTCACGACGGTGATCTCTAAGGCGCTTTTAACCTAGCCCGCCAGCGGCTCGCAGTTGCTGCTGGGCCGCCAGCAGCACGTCGTGCAGGACAAAGAGCCGCTGAGCCGAGTCGCGACTGGGATTCAGCGCGGCGCAGCGCATCCCCAGTCGGTAGCTCTCGGCCAGCACAGCCACCAACTGCAGCGAAGTAAACTGTTCGACGCGGTACGGTGGAGCCGCAGCTTGCGATTCAGCGGCTTGCGATTCAGGCACCGTCGAACAAAACTGCTGTGCGTAATGCTCGGCGGCCTGGCGATCAGTAAACAGAGCCAGGGCTGACTGAGCATGCTCGCCAGCCAGACGCCACACAGCCAACTGCGCTGTAGACTCATCCGGCCCCGGCTGAGTGACTATAACCCAAGGTTCCAGCTCGGTGGGGGCTGGCGAATTGACGGGTGTTGCAGAATTCATCGTAGGCTCTTGGGGTGATCACTTTTGGGGAACGCACTTGGCAGGCTGCGCAAACTGACGTATCTTGACGGCCTGAAATTGCCCAACATTTTCGACTCCAGCGACTTTTCATAGACCGATGTTATGCCACGCGACTTCCTCAAAGGCTGCCACGACTACTACGATGTGATTGTGATCGGCAGTGGCTTGGCAGGTATGACGACGGCCAATATCCTGGGTCGCGCTGGGCACAGTGTATTGTTGCTAGAGCAGCATTATAAGCTAGGTGGCTTGGCAACGTGGTTCCGTCGACCTGGGAGCCACATTTTCGACATTTCGCTGCACGGCTTCCCCGCAGGGATGCTCAAAAGCTGCCGACGCTACTGGAACGAAGAGATTGCTGGCAACATCGTCCAGTTGAAAAACATCCGCTTCGACAATCCGATGTTTTCGCTGACGACCACCTTCAATCGCGAAGATTTCACACGCTTGCTATCGACGGATTTCGGAGTGCCAGCCGAAAATGTGCAAGCGTTTTTTGAAGCCGCGCGAGGGATGAACTTCTACGATGACCAAACGCTGACGACGCGTGAAT
>CAKQNH010000395.1 GCA_934255105.1 uncultured Pirellulaceae bacterium | reverse complement strand
ACGGTGACAACCCAGCAAGCCTGAGGGTGCCCCCATACCATGAGTAAATTCGGCCACCGTGCAGCAGAGAAATAATAGATGCAACCGGCCTCTCCCCGTCGTACGCAGAGCGAATGCGTACGCTGCCCGTGGGCACGTGTTCCAAAGCAGCTTCGAACATCTCCCGCCCCAGCAGAGGAACGCGAGCGCGACCGTAGCTGAACTGCAATAAACGGTATAAGCGTTCTATCCCAGCAGTCGAATTGTCGTCGCGCAGCTCGATTCCCTTCCGCTGGGTTGCGCGGATCTTCTGTCGTAAGTTCTTGTTGACACGTTGCCACAACGCATCGATCGACGAGCCGAGGGGGACAATGTAATTGATATAGTCGCGATGATCGTAACCGCATTGCAACAGTGCGGCGCGCTCGCTACCGGGTTGGCTGATGGCCCGCACTTCGCACAGTAGAGCTCGTCCACGCATCTGATCGTCGTGTTGATTGAGCAATCTCTGCAACGCGGCTAGTCCCTGCGGAGTTGGCTCACACAGAGGTTCTGCATAGAGTACGGCGCGCGACGAAAGCGAACAGAAATCGCGCAACGTCTTGACGTGGCAACTGACCAGCATCGCCACGATCCGCCCCGCTTCGTCCACGGCAGCTAGAGCTGTGGGCTCGACGCTGTGCGTTGCATCAAATGCGCGGATGATGGCTCGCGTGTGGAAGACAGACCCGCTGGGGTGTCTCTCCACATACGCGTCCCACTCGTCATGCTCCGAGCCGACGATTTTAAAGTTGTGCTTGCGAACGGACATCAACATAGGCGACGGAGCAATGCGATGGAGGCAGACTAATCCCACCCCAACGAGATTAGTCTGCCCCCGATCCATGTGGAAGGGACTTCTGTTGCAAAAGCTGCAATTAGCGAGCATTTGCAGCCCTGCGGAGCTACCATAACCACCACGCTCCGGTGGCTAGTACATACACGGCCAGCGTGAAATTGCTAATCGAGTGTGCGACAACGCACATCCAAATATCCTTTTTCCAATACAGCAGCCCGTTGAGCAACAGGCAGTAGACCGCTGCCGCCAACCACTCGGGGTGGGCCAGCGTGAACAAGAGCGTTACTGTCAGACACGATGAAAGTGTGAATTCACCTATAGGCACGCGCTCCCACTCTGGGTCGATCAACCAGCGCAGCAGAAATCCCCGCCAGAACAACTCCTCGGCAATCGGAACCACTACGGCAAGCCCCAGCAACCGCACACCGATAAACGCCCACTGCTGCGCTGGCGTCAAATGCTCTAGTGGGTTGTAGGAGACTCGCGTTTCAGGTCGCATCCAACTGGGCAACCACTGCGTCAATTGTTCTTCTAAATGCAGACTGGCCAGACCAATCCACAGCGCAATTCCGACCAACCCCACCACGATGCCGGGCAGCACTCGCCAGTGCGGCTTCAGGATAGACTTGCCAACTAACAGCCAAGCCAAGTAAGCCAACATCCCCAGTACTAGCCCACCGTACAGTAGCGGATACCACTCGTCGCCAAACCTCGCTACGAAGCTGGTTCCAAGCAGATAGAGTATGAAGGGAATAACGTAGGCTTGAGTCACTGTGGGAGTTCCGCTACAGCAAAGGTCGAATTGCCGAAACTCTTGGCGAGTTTCGCTACCAGCGTAATCAGTACATTCACTTGTCGGCTGGAACGACTTCCAACACTTCGATCTCGCGTGTATCAAAGGGCGTATCCATGGGACGCAGGACTTGATTGGCAATTAGCCGGTCGATATCTTCGCGCCGCGGCCAAGCGCTAAAGCCGTAGTTGCCGGGGCTTCGATAGCGGGAGAGTTCATTCCAGTTGATGATCAGGTGTGTAACGCCCGCAGCGTTCAGGTTCTCGCGCTGCTTCGCAGGATCTACGCCCCTGAGCCAAGCCTCGGCCGGGCTGCGGTCGAAACAAGTAGAGTAGACGATCGGCATGCGGAAATCGTAAGCTTTTGCTTCGCCGACCAGCAGCAGACGCACTCCTGGCTTGTCGAGCACCTCATTGGTCCAACCGGTGAGCGCCGTCATTCGTCCGGGCAATTCGTCGGTTCCTGCGTCCTGGCGCAGCGCCTGCAAGCTGACCAGGAAGCGATTGTCGCCGATCGCTCCAGACGCCACTAAAAAACTACCGTAGACCAAGCTCAATAGCACCATGCATGTGGCCAGACTGTGCGACAGACGGCGCGCGATCCAGGTCGCCCCCAACGCCGCTAGGCCACATGCCAGTGGCAGTGCGGGGAGCCAAAAACGATCGATCCGATGCGTGCCCAACCACCATACCAGCCCGATCCAAATTAACAGCAGCAACCATCCACGCTGCCATTTTCCCAATATGCCCGCCGGTTTGCTCCAGGTCACGGCCATACCGCAGATCGCCAAAAACACCAACGTCGGCGGCAGAAAACTGCTGCGCAGCAGGACTTGCTGTGCCGTATCCCACATGGCCACTAGTCCGTAGACGCTGCCAACCACTGGCACGGGAACTCGATGCGCTAATCGCCACTGGTCGATCTGTTCCACGGTCAAACCGCTACGACCAAACAGACCTGTCGCCAACGGAAAAAACGGATTGCCCGTCCACCACAGATTTTTGATGTACCAAGGCAGGCAGGTCACCGCCAATCCGCCCGCTCCCGCCCAGCCAATTCGCACAGCGAAAACTCTACTTTTAGCGCGGATCAGTGCTACGCCCACGGTAGCCACGATCGGGCCTACAGCAAACAGCAGCCCAGGATACTTACAAGCCGCGCCGGCACCGGCCAGCAGCCCAATCAACAACCCATCGCTCCAGCGGGCGGTGCCTCGGCGCAGTTGCGGCCATAGCATGGTCGTGACCACAGTCGCAGCTAACACATAGGCGGCCAACACCATGTCGATCAAGCCAGCCATGCTCACATGCGCACTGCCCGGCGTGGCCAGTAGCAAAGCGGCACCCACCCAACCACTCCAGCGACCCAATCTCCGCGCGAGAAAACTGCCCAACAAAATGGCCGCCAGCAAAGAAAAGCTGCCGGTGATCGCCTTGCCGATCAGACCACCCCACCACCAGCCATCGGCACCACCGACAAGCGTCATGGCGGCCAAGCTGTGCATCTCGGCTCCTAGTGGCATATTGGCATAAATATTGTGCGGTACGAATCCAATTGCCCCACGTTGTGCGAATTCTTTAGGGGCCTGCAAGTGATATTCGACCACATCAAATTCCCAGGGGGGCATCAGGCAGCCGAGCAGTGTCAGCACAGCCGTCACGATGGTAGCCATCTGCAGCAGTCGCCCGAGCCAAACTCCCAATTGGCTGCTGGGAAGGCTTGGCGTCGCGGTCGTTCTCCTCAGCGGTTCCCTAGCGTCCAGCGAAATCGACGGCTTGTGCCACAGCCAGGCGTTCAGGCAGCCTGCTCCTGCAACCAGCACGGCAATCGCAGTCAACAACGGCCAGCGACTTCCTAGGCCGCCCGCCCAGCCTACGCCCAAAGTCACACTCGAGAGGACGGCCGCCCCGACCATGATCGCCAGTATCAAACGCTCCCAACGATTGGCCAGCAAAGACAGGTTCGAAATCGCCAGCAGTGGCCACCCGATCCAGGCTGTGCCCCCGATCCAGGCGCACAGTCCCAGGACGATGGGCCAGCGATCGAGCAGGCCGAACTCCAGTCGGCCGTGCGCCATCATGCCTGCGGCCACTTGGTCTAACAGAAAGACTTGCAGCAAATCAGCAAAGCGACTCGCCGGCTCGCCCATCGCATCGGTCATTCCCAGCAGTGAAGGTTGACTGAAAAATAATCCCAACGAGACTACCCAGCCACCAATTACAACCGCCCAAAGCGTCAGGCTCTGTCGGCTGGATCGATTATCCGCTTGCAAACTTGGCTTGCCCATCAGAAAAAGTTGGACCTGGGAGTTACGGGGAAGAGAATGGGGCTACACTATTTGGGAGCTCTGGGAAGGGCTTCAGCACGACGCTACTTCAACTCGAACAATCACGCAGGCTCAATATGTCCCAACCCATGAACGGCATTTATACTCCCAACATAACCCCCGTCGATGCTCGCGGGCGAGTGGACGAAGAGAAATTGTGCGGATACGTCGATTGGCTCATCGCCCGCGGCGTACATGGCTTGTATCCCAATGGGTCGACCGGTGAATTCACTCGTTTCACTGCTCCCGAACGCCGCCGCATTATCGAAGTCCTGTGCCAACATGTGGCGGGACGCGTTCCAATTCTAGCCGGTGCCGCCGAAGCCAACGTGCGCGAGACGATCGACGCCTGCGAAACCTATGGGGCGATGGGAGTCCGCGCGGTGGCCATCGTAGCCCCTTTCTACTACAAGCTCGGCCCCGAGGGAGTTTACCAATACTTCAAAGAGATCGCGGATCACGTTTCGGTCGATGTGACGCTCTACAACATCCCGCTATTCGCCTCACCTATCGACGTGGCGACCGTTCGCCGATTGGCGGAAGATTGTCCACGCGTGGTCGGCATCAAGGATAGTTCGGGAGACATTCCCCACATGATGCGCATGATCGCTTCGGTGCGCCCACTGCGCCCCGAGTTTTCATTCTTGACCGGTTGGGACGCTGCGCTGGTACCCCTGTTGATGGTCGGTTGCAATGGCGGCACGAACGCTACCAGCGGCGTTGTCCCCGAACTGACGCGAGCCATCTACGACGCCTGCACGCGTGGCCAGTGGGATCGCGCCATGCAGTTGCAGTATCGTCTGCTGCCACTATTCGACGCTATGATTGGACAGCCGGAGTTTCCAGAAGGCTTTCGCCGCGGCGCGCTGGCTCGTGGCTGGGATTTGGGACAGAGCCGTCAACCGCAGTCCGCCGAGCAGATTGCCACCGCTCAGAAGACACAGCAACAGCTCTCGCAGATCCTCAGCGAACTTTCGCAGTGGCTGCCTGAGATTGAACCGGCCAGCGCCCCCGATAAGACGCTCAGCAGCCCTGCTCCCAGCGATGACTTCATCGACAACATCGTCCGCGAAGTCATGCGACAGTTGAACTAGCCCCGTGCAAAAGGACGCAGCAGAATTCAATTTCTTTCCCTCTCTTATCATTGACAGTCGCGTGTGGCACACTGTTGGCTAAGAGGCTAGCTCATGCGGTTGAGGGTTGGCTGCCAAAGAGTAGTCGCCAGTGATGCACGTCGCATTGGTTATCTCTCCTAACATGGCTCCAGCGGCCAGCTAATTTACAATTGGCTACGCCGGTAAACTGTGCGGGGTTGCATTGTCAGTAGACGCGACCGAAGCGTTGAACGTATAATGAGAATTAAGGCTTTCCTAAGGTGGAACTTGCAGGGTTGCTGCAAAACCATGTTAGGCGACCAGCGGTGGCATGAAATCCAGGAGACTCATATGAGCACAGGTATTCCACAGGACATGGAGCCATTTGTACATCGAATGGTTTCAGAACGTAGAT
>CAKQNH010000394.1 GCA_934255105.1 uncultured Pirellulaceae bacterium | reverse complement strand
GGCGTGAGCCACCGGATCTGGAGCGAACCGGCGGAGCGGTTCGGCGACTATCTATTCTAAATAGGTGCTTCGCCCGGCGACCTGCTCGTATTCTTGCAGCAGATCGTCCGCTTCGGCTTGGTTCAGTTCGCCCGCGACCACCTGTGCGGAGAGCTGCCGCTTGTAGGACTCGGCCAACTGGGCGATATCGTAGCGCGCAAAAATCATCATGTCCTCGATGCGACTACCGGGAATGATTTTAGTCACGTGAAAGCGCCCGTCATTATCGATGGCGATGTGTGCTTCGTTGGGGTGTCCAAAAAGATTATGGTGACTGCCCATGACCTCCTGGTACGCGCCCACTAAAAAGATCCCCAGATAATAGTCATCGCCGGGCTCCCAGCTATGCAGCTCGAGCGTCTGCTTGACATCCTTCAGGTCGACAAAGCGGTCGATCTTGCCGTCGCTATCGCAGGTCACATCGACCAGCGTGGCATAGTCGGTGGGCTTTTCGTCGAGCTTATGAATGGGCACGATGGGGAACAATTGTCGAATCGCCCAACTGTCGGGAGCCGAGCGAAAGAGCGAAAAATTGCACAGGTACTTTTGCGCCAAGTTGCGTTTGAGCTGCTCGAATTCTTCATCGGGAAAACCATCCTCCTCGGCTTCATGCAGCGAGCGAGCGCAGATTTCCCAAAATAAAACGTCTCCTTTGGCGCGATCCTCAAGGCTGATCAACCCTAGATTGAACTGGATCTGCAGCTCGTCTTTCATCTGCAACGCGTCGTGATAGTACTCGGCGTAATTCTTGGATGTGATCGAGTCGCACAGATCCTTCAGCTCGGTGATGACCTGTGGATCGTCCTCATCGATTGAGACTACAGGTTGGTCGTCGGCAAAGGTTTCGATCTCATCGCGGATGCAAGTGATAAACACCGAGTGGTAAGCGGTCATGAAACGCCCGCTCTCGGTCACCAAATTCGGCGTGGGGACGCTCTCTTCATCGCAGATCCACTTGAACGAATACACCACGTCGTTGGCGAATTCCTGAGCGGTATAATTGACGCTCGAATCAAAGCGTGTCTTCGAACCATCGTAATCGACCCCCAGCCCTCCGCCGATGTCGACAAATTCGATACCGCAGCCGATCTGCCGCAGTTTGCAGTACACGCGAGCCGCTTCCTTCATCGCGTTTTTAACGCGTTTGATATCCGTAATTTGCGACCCGATGTGAAAATGCAACAGCTTCAGTTGATGATCGAGCTTGGCCTCGCGCAGCAACCGCAAGCACTCCAGGATTTCCGAAGTCGTCAACCCAAACTTCGCCGAGTCACCACCGGAGGAGGCCCATTTACCCGAACCGCGCGAGTAGAGTTTGGCCCGCAGTCCGATCCAGGGAGCCACGCCGACCTCTTGGGCGAGCTTGAGAACCATCCGCAGTTCGTTCAGTTTTTCGATCACGATGGTCACGCGCTTGCCTGCCTTGACCCCCATCAGCGCAGTGCGCACGAACAATTCGTCTTTGAAGCCATTGCACAGCAGCAATGAATCAGGGCCCTGCTCCTGCGCGATGGCGGCATACAATTCAGCTTTGCTGCCACACTCCAAACCGATCCTGCAGCGGCTGCCCTCGCGCAAAAACTCCTCGACAACTTCCCGCCGTGGATTGACCTTCATGGGGAACAGCGGATAGTGCTGTCCCGAATACTCAAATTCGGCGATGGCGGACTGATACGCGGCCGTCAGCACTCTCAGTTGACTGGTCAAGATCTGAGGGAAACGCAGCAACAGGGGCAGCTTGACGCGCCCTTTGGCGAGCAGATGATCGACGATCTCCTTCAGATCTGCATAGCGCACGTCCCCGTTGGCAGGGTGGACGATGATCGTCCCGCGAGAGCTAATATCGAAGTAACCTGCCGACCAATTCTCGACCCCGTAGGCCAATTGCACCTGCTGAAGTGTCTCTTCGTTCATTTAATGTTGGGTCCATCATTCTGGCCACACGGATAGGGAATCCCCGATTTTACCTCAGGAACCCAATTCGACGAGCCAAAACGTCGCCTCGGCGAGTATTTTCTCGATTAGGCCGATCGGAAGGCTTGTCGCGCTTCGCTGAGCCAGTCGATGTGGCCGTTTTCCGGTTGCGTGACCCAATATGCCTTTTGATTGTCGACGATTCTCAACCGACGATTGTGCAACTTGGCCAGATGCTCGATGCGTTGGCGGTTGCTATAGGTCATCACTAGAAAATTCTCTTGGACCTGCAGGGCGCGGACAAACCAGATCGAGGCATCAATTTTCAATTCGGCTATTTCCAACAACAGCTTCACCGGCGGCGGCAGGCGGCCGAAGCGGTCGTCTAGCTCATCGCGAATATCATCCAATTCGCGCACGTCGGCAATGCGGCTCAGGCGACGATAGATATCGATCCGGTGCCGCAACTCGGGTACGTAATCCGGGGGCAAAAAGGCTTTTACTGGAATATCGATCTCGACGTCCACCGACAGTTTGGGAGCTTGATGCGTCAGCTCGCGGACCGCGTTGCCCAACAGTTGGCAGTACAGTTCATAACCGATAGCCGCGATGTGACCGCTCTGCTGAGTCCCCAGTAGATTTCCGGCACCGCGGATCTCCAAATCGCGCATGGCGATGCCAAAGCCGGCCCCAATCTGGCTGTACTCTTCGATGGCGTGCAGACGCCGTGAAGCGTCGGGAGACAAGTGCTTGTGGCGGTCGACCAACAGATAGCAGTGGGCTTGGTGCTTGTACCGCCCGACGCGGCCCCGCAATTGGTGCAGCTCCGCCAACCCGTAGCGATTTGCCTCATCGATAAAGATCGTATTGGCGTTGGGAATATCCAGTCCACTTTCGATAATGGTGGTGGCCAGCAAGATGTCGTATTTGTGATCGATGAAATCGACCATCACCTGTTCCAGCTCGCCTTCGTGCATCTGCCCGTGACCGATAACTAGGCTGGCCTCGGGCACAATGCGCTTAATCCGCGCGGCCAATTCCTCGATGTCGTTGACGCGATTATGCACAAAGTAGATCTGCCCTCCACGATTCAGTTCGCGTAGGACGGCATTGCGGATCAACGTTTCATCGAAGCGAATGGTTCGTGTCTCGATGCTCAATCGGTCTTCCGGCGGAGTTTCCAGATTGGATATGTCGCGCACGCCGACGAGCGACATGTGCAGCGTTCGAGGAATCGGAGTTGCTGAGAGAGTCATCACGTCGACGTTTTCGCGGATGTGTTTTAGACGCTCCTTGATCTCCACACCGAAGCGCTGCTCTTCGTCGATAATCAACAGCCCCAGGTTGTAGAACTTGAGCGATTTTGATGCGATGCGATGCGTACCGACGACGATGTCCACCCGCCCGCTAGCGATGCCTTTGACTGTCTCGCGGTGCTGCGCCGGAGTGGCAAACCGACTGAGTTTCTCAATATCAAACGGGAACTCGGCCATCCGCTCGCGGAACGTCTTGTAGTGCTGCTCGGCCAAAACCGTGGTGGGCACCAACACGGCTACTTGATAGCCGCTATCGATGGCTTTGAAGGCAGCCCGCATAGCAACTTCCGTCTTGCCAAAGCCCACGTCACCGCAGATCAACCGATCCATCGGTCGCGTGATCATCATGTCCTGTTTGACCGACTCGATCGCCTTCAACTGATCGGGAGTTTCCACATACGGGAACGATGCATCGAATTGATTTTGCCAAATGCTGTCGCCGCCAAAAGCGATCCCCGGCAGGCTGCGTCGGCGAGCCTGAAGCTCCAGCAGTTCGACCGCCATATCCTGCACGGCGCTCTCCGCGGCCTTCTTTTGCTTGGCCCACGAGAGTCCACCGATCTTCGCCAATTTGGGTCGGCTCTTGGTGCCGCCCACATACCGCTGGATCAACTCGATCTTGGAACTCGGTACAAACAGCTTCGTACCGCCATCGAACTCGATGACCAAATGCTCAAATTTCTGCCCGTGTTTCTCCAGCAGTTCCGTTCCTCGGTAGACACCGATGCCATGCGACAGATGCACTACTAAGTCACCCGACTTGAGATCTAGAAAGCTGTCGATCGGCTTGCTCTTCGAGCGTTTGGTCACGCGACGAACATGCGAGCGGCGGAGCAATTGTCCGGCCGTCAACACGAACATGCCATCGGGCATGACTTCAAAGCCACTTTGAAGCTGGCTTACCACGACCGATAATCGATTCTCAGCAGCGGCTCGCGCAGGGGCTAACAATTCTTGCAACCTCGCTCGCTCGCCGTCGTTCATGGCCACAACCACGGCTGAGCGCTGGCCGACGTGCTGATCGATATCCTGAGCCAACTTTTCTAAGTCGCCGCCGATGCGTTCGACGTTACCCAGCGGCAGACGCAGCAGCTCACCCAAATAACCTTCGTCGGCCAATTGCGAAGCCAGCACCATCTGCCGCTCAAGTAGGCGCTGCCAGAGCGAGTGTGGCGCTGCGAAACGCTCTGGAAACGGAATGCGCTGCAGAAACATCTCCGCTGCCGACATAATCGCCGGGCGCTCGAAGACCACCACCAGCGTATCCTCGGCCAAATAGTCCAGCAGCGAACCATCCTGGGCCACCGAGCCTTGGACGGCCAGCAACTGCAGTCGCTCGCGCTTCTCAATACTTCGCTGCGATACGACATCGAAAGATCGCAGCGATTCTATCTCATCGTCAAACAACTCGACGCGAACCGGCAGCGGCTCGTCGGGAGGAAAGATGTCTAAAATGCCACCGCGAACCGCGAACTCGCCAGGCAACTGTACCGAGCTGGTCGAGTGATATCCCGATAGCAGTAGCCACTTGCGCAGTCCGATCAGGTCGATGCGTTTGCCTGATACCAGGACCTGTTTATCTCCCTCAAGCGACTGCGGACTTGGCACGCTGTGCATCAGAGCCGGCAGAGTGGTCGTCAGCACGGGGGGGCTGCTACCGGACAGCTCTGAGCTATCTTGGCCGCCATCTCCTTCAGCGGCTGCACTGCTGAATTTGTACAGCCGGCTGAGGACGTGCAGACGCTGAGCGGTTTCCTGATGAGCCAGCGATTCGAGCTCGGTCTCCTCGCTGCCCGGCGGAAAAACATCGACGCTGTTACCGGTCAATTCGCCCAATTCCGCGGCCACCGCTTCCGCATCGGCCAGTTGAGGCACGATGATCAGCAGCGGACGTGGGTCGCGTTTGAGCCAAGCCGCCACAGCAGGAGCCAGGGCTCCCAGCCACAAACCCTCGAGCGACAGCCGTCCGTCTCGTCGCACCTCCGAGCAGGCTTTGTGCAGCGCAGCGGTTGCGGCTAACTGGCCAACGGCATCGGCCAGCGTCGCGGGCGAAGCCACCGCTTCGCGTTTAACACTGAGTACAGCGCGACGCTTCGTCATGCCGAGTGAGTCCATCCCATGGATATTCTTTTATTGTCCCGCATATTTTACCTGGCTACTGCGCCTCCACAAGATACA
>CAKQNH010000393.1 GCA_934255105.1 uncultured Pirellulaceae bacterium | reverse complement strand
CCGGCGAGCCCCAGCGAGCCAAGTGCAACCCCAGGAAATCGTGCCACCCCCCACACACCCCGCATTATCCGTTCTGCATCCGCGACCGAGAACCAGGCTTCACCGGCGCGCGGCGTGTCTCCGAGGTCGCAACTTATGTGAACTCGACGATGGAATGTATGGCGCGATGTTGCGTGGGAATTGATGTGAGTCTGGTTGATGCTTTCGGCCACATGCGCTCAGCCCATCGCCGCAGGGGGCTTGCGGACTCGGTGTAGATCCGTTTTCTATAAGACGTTCTTCTCGTCCGCGTTTGCGTCCGAGGCGTCCTCCGATGGTTCCGCTGCACCTTCGGCTACCACAGTATCCTTCGCACGACGCTAACACCGCTACTCGCCGAGTACTTTCAACTGCCCTCCAACGTGCTGCGTTTCAAGACGTGAACCGCTCCTTACTTCAGTCGTCTCCGGACTATCCATTTGCCGCTTGCTAATGTCACCAAGATGAAGAACTTTCGAATTGTCGTTTGCCTGCTCGTCTGCTTAATAGCCTCGCCTGCTCACGCCGTTGAAGTCATGGAGGTGAACGAGGTTCGCTTCAACGCGACCAAGAGTTACAGCAACCCGTACCTTGACGTGGACTTGTGGGTCGCGTTGTCCGGGCCTCGCGGTGAGACTTGCTTAGTGCCAGCCTTTTGGGATGGCGAAGACGTATTTCGCGTACGCTTGGTCGCAACCTCTCCCGGTCAATGGTCTTGGTCGACTGGAACAGCGACCAACGACGCTGGGTTAGACAATAAGAGCGGAACATTTCTGGCGACAGAAACGACAGAAACTCAGAAAGAAGAGAATCCGAACCGGCGTGGTTTTCTACGCACCAACGGGGCAACCCTCGAGTACGCCGACGGCACCCCCTATTTCTTTACCGCCGACACGGTCTGGGTTGCATTCACAAAGATTTTTCCTTGGAACGCGGAAGGCATCGCTGGAATTTCCTTCCAGGATTACTTTTCGGAGCGCAAGCGGCAAGGGTTCAACGGGGTCAATGTGATCGCGAGCTATCCCACCGACACAACGATTTCTGCCGAGGGCGTTTGGGCACGGGAAGTACGCGGACAAAAGATTACCGAAGCTGGGCTTACTCCCTTCAAAATCGTTTCCGACGATGCCGATTACACACGCATTGATCCCAAGTATTGGCAGGAGACGGACAAGAAAATGAAATACTTGTCCGACCATGGTTTCGTCCCTTTTTTCGAGTCGGTTCGACGTCATGAAGTGTGGCCGCGAAAGAGCGCAACGCAGAAAAATGCATTCACCAACTACACCAGATACCTGATCGCTCGCTATGGCTGCTACAACATGATCTACAGTTGGCTGCATTGGGATACAGACGACCGCGTTTACCCCGACTGGCTGCCTCTGGTGGAGCATGCACATGCGTACCTCAAAGCGAAAAACGGAACGGGCAAGCTTCCCTACGGTCAACCCCGTACGGCGATGGCGTATGGCAGCAGTTTGCAGACGTGGGCCAAGGACGAGCCCGCGCTGTTGGACCTGCACAATGTCAGCAACAAGTATCGTGACCAGCGTATGTATGTGTGGTTGCGCGAGATGTATCATGCTTCGCCACAGCTCCCCGCGATGAACGTCGAGCCCTACTACCCGGCGGTTCCCGTCGGTGAAGTCGAAGGGCTTGATCCGACGGAGATGGCGCAATTTCAAATGTACGGGTCCGTGCTCAATGGCGGCTTTGGCGGGCACGCGTGGGGAGACGCCTATTTCGGCGGCGTCGCTTTCTGGATCGATAAGAAGTACCCCATTGCAGCGAACGAACGACAGCAGAAGCACGCGCTGACCAAGTGGAAGTCGGCTGCCATGAAACACATCAGGGATTTCATTTTGGATCAAGGGCACGGCTACCGAGTTTTGAAACCAGCAGCGGACACCCACCTGGAAGACAGTCATGGTGACATGCACGCTCTGGCGATATCTACCGACAACCAGAGCTTTGCTTTAGGACTCTACACGAAGGGATTTCCCGCCACATCTGTCACAGGTCTTAGGCCGAACAGTGACTATCTGTTTGAATGGTGGCACGTAGAAGAGGGTGGCTGGCAAGACGCATCCACGATCAAAACCGACCGCAACGGCAAACTACGCTCGCCCCAAGTACCAGACACATCGCGAAATTGGGCCTACCGCCTCCGCCTCAAAGACTCGGTCTCTACCAAAAAACTATAAGCAAGTTCGAGGAAGCAAGCAAACGTTTGCCTGCAATGCAGAGCGGAATCAAAAGGATTCTTGGTACGGAAGTGACGTTTACTCGTTTCTTTTGCCATTTAAGAGGAGTCCAGCCAACTCCTCCCTCTGAATCGCAAGGCCAAATCATGTTTCACCGAACACTGTCAACTCGCAGAACTAAGCCCCAGCTCACCCGACAACTTAAACTGGAAAACCTGGAAGCACGCCAACTCCTGGCTGCCGATTTGGCAATTCAGTTGCGCGGCGACACTCTGGTTCTGACCGGCTCAGACGAAGACGACGCGGCTTGGGTTCGCAGCGGAAGCGACTCTGTGACCGCCTACATTTCAAATGGAACGTCGTTCGATTATAGGAAGTTTGACGCCGGTTTCGTAAAGTCGATCGACTTCTTCGGCCTGGCTGGAGACGACCGCTTTGAAAACCAGACAAATATTCCAGTGGACGCCTACGGTGGAGCCGGCAACGATACGCTCATCGGGGGATCTGCCAACGATCGGCTGTTTGGTGACGATAACGTGATTGACATGCTCGTCGGGGACATCGATAAAGACGGAGCGGCCGACCATGTGAGTCTAATCTATCACGACACGGTCGGACTCGAGATTCGCACTCGGTTAGGAGCTGCGAATTCACTTGGGGCCAACATCAGCCAGCAGACATCACTGGATAGCGCTGGCTTCACACAAGGCACACATCAAGCCGACGTCAACGGCGACGGTCGCATGGATTTTCTACAGTTCATTCAGCTCTCAAGCAATAGCCAACAGATTCGATCGTTCATATCAGCCGGAGATGGAACCTGGAACATTGTCACTCAAACCATGAACGGTGCTGACTACTCAGCGCAGGGAATTCTAATTGGTGACTTGGATGGTGACAAAGATTCAGACATCTTACAAATCGCACCAAATGGTTACTACGGCCAAGTAATAGTCACGAAACTCTCCAATGGTGACGGCACGTGGCAAAGCCAAGCCTACGCCACTTCCACCTATGGTTCGTCGATGCAACGTGCCCAATTGGCTGACGTCAACGGAGACGGAAGAAAGGAATTGATCCAGTTCTACGCCTATGGCTCATATGGACAACTGATCACGACTCGTTTTCGAGCCCCTAATGGAATGTGGGAATCGCGAACAACATCGACGGCGGACGATTCGAGCATTCACAGCCGAGGAACCTATTTAGGTGACGTCAACGGAGATGGGCGCGAGGATCTGATCCAGTTTCATCAATACTGGATGCCTTATGGTCAACAAGTCAGAACGCGATTATCCAATGGTGATGGAACTTGGACCACGGTACTGGATACCAAGGGCGATGCCGATGTGATCTATGAACTAGGCACCCACCTCGGCGACTTCAACGGCGACGGACTCATGGACTTTGTTCAGTTCGTTCACAACCCGCAAGGAACTGAAATTCGCACCAAGCTCGCCGACGGAACTGGTCACTGGATTCAAAAGTACAATCAGACCAGTGGCGGAGCGACTTACAGCTACGGCACGCAAGTCGCTGACTTGAACGGTGACGGCTGCGACGATTTCGTTCACCACTACCTCTACGGCGGCGGAACCGGCATGGCCATGCGCCGCTGGACCAGCGACGGCGACGGCGACGGCACGTTTACGTTCCGGTCGCTGCTTACTGGATCAGGGCTAGGTGACGATGTGTTGTGGGGGGGGGCCGGGAATGACCTTCTGCTGGGAGGTGCCGGCAATGACACACTCCGTGGCGACAATGGACACGACTTCATTTATGGTGGTAGTGGTGACGACTGGTTGTACGGCGGCAACGGCAACGATCAACTGTTCGGTGAAGCTGGCAACGATAACCTCTATGGTGAATTCGGCTCGGATCAACTCGACGGTGGAGCAGGCAACGACGGCCTATTCGCAGGTGCAGGCATTAGTTTCTCCATTGTCGGAACAACGCCGTCAATGATCGGCGGTGGCGGCTCCGACCGCTTCCTGGTGATGGGCAAGACAGCGTCCGCAAGTGCCAGGCTGATTCGAGATCTGAGATTGGAAGATGCTGTGATCTACTTTAATGACTTGGGGAAAACGTCAGATCAGCACACTGGAATGGGCACAGTCGAGTTCGCTGCGGGATACTGGACCGAATCGGAAATACAGATGATTGATCAAGCTCTATCAAATCTGCATCGCGAAGTGGGAAACACTCGACTCCTCAAGAAGTCGAACGGCGCTCCAATAGTGATACATCGAGCCGGCGCGCAACTCACACAAAACGGCCATACGATCAACGGATGGAATGGCAGCGAAGGCATTGCGATTACTAGTTCAGGGGTTACAAAAGGAACCGGACTACTTTCAACTATTTATCACGAAGTTGGTCACAACTGGGATGACCCATCTGAGAACAGCTCCATCAAATCTTTCCGGCAACTCAGCGGATGGGTTCAGTACGCTTATGCTAGTTCCACTGCTTCTGCAGCCACCGGCGATAACTGGTACTACAACTCCCGATCGTCCTTTGCCAGAGACTACGGCAGATGGAATCCCTTCGAGGACTACGCTACGACATGGGAAACCCACTTCATGGACAAGTATCATGGCGGTAGTGGCAACAACCGAATTGACGCAAAGCTTGCCAACGTTGACGCCTTCTTCCGTTCACTGGCATGAGCCATGCACAAGGCACAATGAAAAGCAGCCAACCGCGTTAGGTCTGGTTGGCTGCTTACCTCGCTGAACCGATTATACCATACGCAAACCATCGGGCTAACAGCTATAATGCCTCCGTCGCCGTTCCTTCCTAGGTTCATCGCAGCCTATCACCTGACAGGAGCCCTCCATGCTACGCCCCACTTGGAAAGCAGAATGTGCTTTGTAGATGGCAGCCACCCTGGCGAGCTCTCCTCAGCTCAACTACTCTCAAGCCCAGACACCAAGCGAAAACTCTGCATCGCAGGCTACTGAGACAACTGTTTCGCCACCTTCGTATCAATCGCAACTAAGAACCAGCCATTATCGCAGGGTGGCTGGTCGCCGGTTGCGTGATTCGTGGCTGGAATCGACAAGAATTTGAGGTAGCAAAATGCAAAAACTTTCTTGTTTTGATTCGATTTTCACCATCGCGCGAAAGTGTGATGGCCTGAGTGACAAACGAACGAGGGTCTGTCTGTATTGCCGAAACTGAAGGTGTGTCACGAAACGTGTGCTAGAGTTTAGCGGTTCCACAAAGGG
>CAKQNH010000392.1 GCA_934255105.1 uncultured Pirellulaceae bacterium | reverse complement strand
CTCTGAGGGCCTTTTTCGTGGCAATATCAATCCGTCGACATCAATCCGTCGGCGATGCACGTTCGCCTAAAGTGCAGGTTCCAGACCTTTCTCATCGTGCCCGTGAACAACCCGTTGCGCGAACCGTCCAATGAAACTTGATTGTCTTGGCAGCCAGAAATGAGCAGCACGGTCGCTTTAACCTTAGTTGATTCAGCGTCCGGAGTTTGACGTTGGATCGCATCGTAGGTCGCCTTGTTTTGCCGGTACGTTGCCTGGCCCACGTCGGCCGGCATGGCGCGTATGGCAGGCTGTGGTGCTTCCCAGGGAGGCGTAGCGCGAGTGACGGTTCCGCTGTGACAGCTATCGGACAACACGAGAATCCGCACACCGCTCTTGAAACGGGAATAGAGTTGATGGAGTTCATCATCCACAAGCTGTCGGTCGTACAGTACCCAAGTTTCATCCATTCGATCAGCTTCATCGAAGTTTTTGTCGGGGACTTGGCCACCGTGCCCCGAATAGGTTAACAGAAATAAATCTCCTTTGACCAGTTGCTTGGCAGCCGACTGAATAGCATCACTGACAGCAGCCACAGTAGCCTGTTTCGTTAGCAGCAGGTTGGTTAAGCATCATTGCAACACCGGCAATACTGCCACCAGGCCACAGTAGCCTGTTTCGTTAGCAGCAGGTTGGTTGTTGAGAACCCCTTCTTTTTTGCGATGGCTTCCATATCTTTCGCGTCGGCTTCGCAGGCAGCAAGTTGCCCATTCCAGCCGTCGTAGTGATTCGGGTCGACCGAGTTTAAACCGAGGTGGAGCGAAATGCCGTTTGCCATGTTTGTTTTCCCTTGTGTGATAAAAAAGCTTTCGGCTTTGAACGTTTGAATTCTCGTCTCGTCAGAAGAAACGGTGGCTCGCTCCCTTCACCTGCACCCCGGCAAGCTCACACCCCAGCGGGTCCTGAAACCCTCTCACTAGGTATATTAAGTTTACACTATCCGTTGCTCCTGAGGTGATCAAGCCCCATACCCAATATACTTTTTTGCCCTACCAGCAGATTTTCGACACGCTGCCACTTCGAACTAGCTAGAGCCTTCACCTCCAGAATGAGTGCTCTACTGCGAAGACCGAAATGTCGCTAGCTTCGCAGTTTCGAAAGCGATCGAATCGGCGTTAAGTGATTGTTAGCTGCCGAAGCCAACCCTGCTAATGGCGCGATTACCCAAGAAAGCAATCAAGCATAGTTGGATGCGATTCCTACTCGTCGGAATTGATTCGCGCGCACTAGCGTCCTTCACGGACAGTTCATAGGGACCCGGAAGAGGCACTCCAGAATTAGAACTGGGTAAATGCCGTGTTCCTGCAGACGAAACAGCGGGCTCGATGCAAGGCAGGAGCAGAAGTCAGGAGCAGAAGGAGGAGCAGAAGTATCGCAGTGTCAGTGTAGGAGCGGAGGTCGGCAGCAGCGAGATGCCGTAACAGCACTGCGCTCCCTACGAGCCTAGATGCGATCCTATATGGAGGCCTACCGTCGGAGTATGTATCAGCGGGAACGAAAAAAGGACTTAGAGCGGGTGGGCTCTAAGTCCTAAATGCGTGTTTAAATAGGGATGACAGGAGTTGAACCTGCACACCTTGCGGTACTAGAACCTAAATCTAGCGCGCGCTTTGATCGCTCTTATTTGGGTGCTAGTGTTGGGGTTAGGACCGCTCGGTTGCATGGAGGCCGTTTGCTCTGGTTTCTGTGCGATGAGGACTTGTTATGTTGGCAGCGGATGTAGAGGTTTTGATTGCGGAGCGGTCGATTTGCGCTGGAACTCGGGATCAGTACAGAAGGTCCGTGCGGTGCTATTCCAGCTTTCTCGGGCGGCCTGCCGATCGGCCGGACTTGATTGAGGCGGTGGTTAATCGCTGGCTGGTTTTCCTGGGGGACACAAAGGCACCAGAGACGGTCAAGGGTCGCAAGGCGGGTATAACGGCGGTCTGGAATTGGCTGGCTGAGCAGGGCGAGCTTCGCGGATACGATGTCAACCGATTGCGAAAGATTAAGACCACGCCGAAAGCGCCGGTGGCCTGGTCGGTCGAGAATGTTCGGGCGTTGCTGGCTGGCGCGGCGGATGTGCGCGGTAGCTTGGCTTGCGGTTTGCCAGGTCGGGATTTTCTAGCGGCGTGGGTCTGGTTGGCGTTTGAGTCGGGCATCCGGCCGAGCGATGCACGGCTTCTGCGGGTCGATCAACTGGACCAAGTGATTACGATCGTCCAGCATAAGACGGGCAAGCAGCACACGTTCAGGTTGAGCGAGGCGGCGCTCGAGGCGTTGAACCGATGCGCTCGCGCTGGGAAAGATCAGCTCTTTGGTCTGCCGCGCAGCACGTCGAGGCGGTGGGAGCTGATTCTGTTTCGTGAGGCGGAGAAGCACGGGTTCAAGCGGCGGAGAGGGCAGGCTCTTGGTACACTGCGCAAGACGCATGGCACGGAGGTCTGTCGGTCTCATGGCTTGGAAGCCGCCGCGCGGTCACTGGGGCACGTTAGCGGAATCGAAGTCGCTCGCCGAAGCTACGTGGAACCGGCGGCGTATTGCGCCCCTGTTCAGCCACCGAGCTTATTCAATGTTGACACCAGAGCAGGCCGTCCATGTGCTTAGCAAAATTGCGGAAGTGCTCGATAGTGAGCGGGGCGAGAATGGGGCGGACCCGGTGTTGGTCGGCCTGCTGTGCCGCATCGAGAATCGATTAGCGGCGGCGGTGGAAGAAATTACCAGAGACCCTACGTCTTAACGCGCCGGCTCATTTCGCAGTCAGGGTCCACTTGCAGCCGACGGCGGCGGCGAGCTTTACCAAATTGCTCAGGCCGGGCTCTTTCTCGCCGGCCAGGTATTTGGAGACCATCGGTTGCGTCCAGCCACAGGCGGCGGCTACTTCGGCTTGGGTCATGCCAAGCCGGTCCATCTGGACGCGAACGGCGGCGAGCATTTCGGCCGATCCGCCTATCAGGCCGGCTTCGATCGTCGAGGCGGTGATTGCTCGCTGGCGGTCGAGCTGCTTGGAGAGGCTGACAGCTCGCTTGTTGGCCTGAGCGGCGGATAGCTGGGCGTCGAGCTCTTCGGCGCTGCCGTCTCCGCCTAGGTCGCGTAAGAATCGCTTTTGGTTGCGGCGTGGCTCGCGCAGGGCTTTGGCGAGCAGCTTCGCTTGCTGCTCGGTCGTCAGATCCAACATGGTGGCTCCTATCGAGTATCGGGGGAAGGTTTGAGCGGCCAATTCAGACGTTGCCGCTGCACCAATAGCTTAACCGAATTCCACGTCCAAGGGCGATCGGGGGCGCGCTGGGATTTGGGGCCTCGGGGATTGGCGGGCCGGCGCAGGCCTTGGCGATTGAGCTCGGCGGCGATGGCGGCGAAGTTCTGGCCGGCGTTGCGCAGGTCGGCGGCGATCTGGCCAGCGCGGCGCTCTTCGGCGTGGGGGCTCAGGCGACCGTCGGGGTCGATGGCGTACCCGATGACTCGCTGGGCGGTTACGGCGACGTCTGGGGCACGCTTGCGGCGCTCGGCCAAGGCGTCTTTGATGCGCTCGCCTAGGCGCTGGCTTTCCCACTGGGCTATCGCGGCTAGCAGGGTCATCATCAGTTGGCCCATCGGCGTCGATGTGTCGATGTCGATGTCGAGTATATGCACGGTGACGCCTCGCTTGCGCAGCTCATCGAGCGTATACAGGCAGTCTTTGGTCGACCGAAAGGCGCGGTCGAGTTTGGCGATCACGAGGTGGTCGCCTCGTTTGAGTCGCGCGAATAGCTTGCCGCTTTCGGGCCGCTGGCGAAATGCGGTGCGCGATGCACTGACGGCTTTGTCTCGATAGACTTTGCCGCGCTGCAGCTCGGGGTAGCGAGCCAGTAGCGATGCGTAGCGCTCGGCGATGCGGGCCTCCTGGGCGTCGAGCCCCAACCCGCTTTCTACTTGCGGGTTGGAGCTTACGCGGATTGTGCCGTAGATACTAGGCATTGCCGGCCTCGCTGATTGCGGCTTCGACCTCGGCTACGGCATCGGCCAGTGATTGCCACTTCTCCTGCAGGCCTAGCGCGGGGCCAGAGACCCAAGAGCCGTGACCGTCAAGCCGTCGCTCGGTGGTGCGCTGGTTGGCTGGATGCGTATAGCGCGCGTAGGCTTTGTCGCGTTTGGATTTGAGGTCGGGTAGCAGGTCTCGCAAGATTTGGCGGTAGCGGCCGGCTGTTGCGCTATCGCCATTGGACTCGATCCGCCAACCGATAGCGCCGTGATGATTTCCGCCGTGGACGCGGCAGTCGGTCTCCAGCTTGCTGGTCGTATGGTCTTGATCTTGGCGGGCCGCTGCAATGAGAACGCCTAGGTGAATCTGTTGGTCTTGGATCGAAACTAGCATAGTCTTTTCCTTTCCGGCGTTGCCGGGTCGTAGGGGTAATGGATTGGCTGCCATCGTCAGGCCGATCGAACCACCGATCGACGACGCCCGTAGGCGTTTCGGCTAGTGGCTAGTAGCTAGCTTGACGCCGCGAAACTCTACAACTAGCGACTGGCTGCTGGTGTACTCAGCGGCCAGTGTGATGGTATCGCCCTCGTCGCCAGTGACGAGGACGGCGGCGACTGTCGAGATACGCTCTTTCTTCCCGGCCTTGCCGACTAAGAATGTTGCCGCGACCTCGATCGTCGCCGTCTCGTCATCGAGCTCAGCGGTGGCCCAGCCAGTGCCGCGCTGCTCTCTTGTGCAGGCGAAGTTGGTATCGCTGATGCTAATGTGGTGAGTCCCCCCGGGCGACTTACTATTGCTGGGCTTGGCGAGGATTTTGCGTGTGACTAGCATTTTCATTTTCCTTTGCCCGGCGTTGCCGGGTCATCTATCGGACTTGGGACCGTCGGCCGCACATTGTGGCCAGTGCATTACAGCCGCCGGTTGCCCAGCGCCTGCCCTCTGCATCAGTACTCCTCGGGTAACAGGATGGTGGTCGACGCGCGGCCGGCCTCGGTAATGATCCAGATACGGGTCTTGCCGTCTCGCAATGTATAGCTACTCAGCACGCGAGTGCCATCTATCAGTGCCTGGTTGTTGGCGGATGCGTCAGCCGCGCTAACGTTGCCCCAATCGCCAGCAGAGTGGCGAACCAGGTAAGGCAGCAGAGTGCTGTCAGATTCTTCGATTGCGGCCAAGGCCGCAGGAGTCGCGACCACGCGGCCAAGACTCAGGGGAAGCTTCGATCGATAATCAAAGTCGACCATGGTTTTCAACTCTCCTCGCTGGCGTTGCCAGCTAATCGGATAGCTCAGGGCTGTTAGTCAGTCGCCCGCTCACTGCTCTATAAATATAACCTATCGGACATATGCAGGCAAGTCCTTTAGTCGGTTTTCGCGTTGGATTCCCAGGTTTTTTTCCGTGGCCGACGTGGCCACGGCCGGCACCAGCGGCCGGCTAGGGAGGGGGGGCGAAATTGTGGCGCGGGGGTTGATGC
>CAKQNH010000391.1 GCA_934255105.1 uncultured Pirellulaceae bacterium | reverse complement strand
GTCGTAGGCTTCGCAGCGCGCGGCCCGTTGGGCACGTGGCTTAACGAGCGTGACCCAAAAATCGTTGTGTCTCGCTATTTGAAATAGCGGGCGCCGCCCTTCTGAGCAAGAGCAGTTTGGACCAACGCGCGAAAGGCACTTCGCCTCATCCCCCTAAACCGCCTCTTTCCGTCGCAATCGATCTGGCGTTGAACCGCATAGCCTGCAAGAATTCAGTCGATAAGTCCTCGTCACTTTTTGGCATATGGAGTCTTTGACTCATGGCACGTAGAAACGCTCGCAACGATCTCGATCACGAATATGCGGCTCCCACTCGGAAAGGCCGCGGTTGGCGCAGCAGTCGCAGCGGCACCAAACGTCGGTCGAAATGGAAACTTCTGCTCGGCCTTGTTGGTTTGGGAATGGTGGTACTGGTAGTTCTGCTCCCCACGCTTATCGTCCGCCGCTCAGTGCTCGTGCCGCTCATCGATCGCTTCGCCGGCATTGCCCCGTTACGTATTGATTTCGACGGTGTGCAAGCGGGCTGGTTTGCACCGGTACAGGCTACGGGCTTACAGTTATACGACGCCGAGGGGCGGTTGCTGGCGAAGGTGGAACAGGTGGCCACCGAGAAGGGACTATGGTCGTGGATTCGCAACTCGTCCAATTTGGGAACCGTGCGCATCACGGGAGTCGAAGCGGCCATTGCGGCGGCGAACGGCACTACGAATCTGGAACAAGCACTGGAGCCTGTGTTGGCGCACTTCGTGGCGGACACCACGCCGCAAGATGCCTCGCCTGCGACCACGCCGCTGAGCGGCACGATCGAAATCCTCGACTCCAAATTTCTGTTGGTGCAAGAGAACCGCCCCGAGCAGTGGGTGATTGCCATGCCCAAGTTCCACATGGTCTTGCCGACGGCCGCACAAGTCATCGGCCCCATAGAGTTGCAAGCGACGCTGGCTGACGTTTCCGGCACGGTAGCCGACAGCCGGGGGACGATTGCAGCCCAAGTGCAGCAGGCCGAAGGGAGCCAAATATTTGAACTGCGCGCCCGACTGGATTCAATACCTGTTGATTTTTGGCATATCGTCCATGCGCGATTGCCGGAGATTCCAATTCAGGAATTGCGTGGTCGCGTGAGCGGCACGTTGTCCGGAAACATTGTCGATGCAGAGCGCTGGGATTTCGATGTGCAGCAAATTGAATCGCGCGGCTTGCACATCATCGCACCGGAGTTGGTCGGAGAGAATCCGGCGCAGCTCGAGTTCGTCTCCGCATCGGGGCGAGCAACGCTAGCCGATGCGCTGCTGCGAATCGAGGGTGTGAAATTGTCATGCGACTTTGCTCAAGCCGATGCGTCGGCTAGCATCCCGTGGCCTATCGAGCTGCCGACACTACAGAATCCATTCCTGAACAACAGCGTGATCGATGCGCGCGGCTCCATCGATTTGCCTAAGCTGGCTCAGGCGGCTCAGTCGCTGATGCCGCTGCGTGAAGAGACTAGTTTGCAAGCCGGCAAAGCTCAGTTTTCGATTGTTCAACAGCTCGATGCACAAGGTTCTCCGACGAGTCGCGCGCATCTGGAACTGTCCGGCCTGCAAGCCATGGCGGCGGGGCAGCAGATTCGTTGGGACGATCCGCTGACCGTCGAGGTGACCGCTAATCGCGGTCCCGTAGGCCTGCAGGTGGCAGCTACCGCTACGGCCGAATTCTGTAGTTTAGAAGCCGGTGGTACAATCCAGGCAGGCCAGCTAGTTGGCAAAGTCGACTTGGACCTACTACAGAAGCGAGCCAGCGAGTACATCGAATTGCCGGTCAGCAATATGACGGGAAACGCCAACGTGAATATGTCATGGAAGATGACCGCAGAGAATCATGTGGAGGCGACGGGAACGCTCAAGACGACGCCGATGGTTATCGCCGCGACCGGTGGTGGTCAGATTCAAGAACCCGCTTGGGATGGACAATTCAGCGCTACTGCACTGTTGGACAACGGCTCGCCCCAGCAAATTCAGCGCGCGAAGCTGACGCTCAAATCGCAGGATGAACATCTGTCGATCGATCTGCAAGAACCTCTGTCGCTGGTAGCCGCCAGCGACGGCGCGGCAGCGCTGCCTCCGGCCGCCTTCACTTTCAACCTAGTCGGTGACTTAGCCAATTGGAAGCGGCGCGGCACGATGTGGTTGACTGAGCCACCGGATATGAAGCTGGCTGGCAACCTCAGCCTGGCCGTCGGCGGACGCATCGACCTGGCGCACGTCGAAGTGCTGGAAGCCAATTGGCGCAGCCAGCCGCTAGAAGTCTCCACACCGCAAATCAGTTTGGCCGAGCCGCAGATGGTCGGCAATTTCAAAGGCCGCGTCGACACCAATGACCTCCTGCGCTTGGAAATCGAAAAACTGGAAGTTCAATCGACATCCTTTTCGCTAGGCGCTCGCGATTCGGCCAATCCCGATGGGAGTGGCAGTCGAGTTGGCCAGGCAATGTTCCTGGTGGACCTCGATCGCATGTTGCAAAATGTTCAAGCGACTGCTGCGGCACCAACTGCCGCAAGCGGGGCCGTTCTGCCGCCCGGTGTGACCACTGCAGGGAACACCGCGCCTGACCATATCCAGTATAGCGCCAGCGGTCGCGTGCAGGGACAATTGGATTGGCAATTCACATCGCAGTCCGCCACCTTCAATCTCTCCGCCGACGGGCAGAACGTGGTCTTGCTCAGCAAAGCCGCCGACGCCCTCGCGCCGACGCCGATGTGGGAGGAGCCAACGGTAAAGGCAAAAGTGGTGGGCAATTGGATAGCAGAGAGTGGCGCGGCAAATGTCGACAACATGCAAATCCAGCTACCCTGGATGAACTATGCGGGCAATTTGGCCTATCGCCCCGAGGGCGCTCTGCAGTCCATTGCGATGAAAGGCCAAGCGGTCTACGATTCGGTCGCATTGACCGCCAAGATCGCCCCTATGACGGGCAATCACGTGCAACTTTATGGGCAGCAAACTGTCCCCATCGACGTGACTTGGAAGAGCACGATCGATCCCAATGCTTCAGCGCTGGCTGGGCTCAAAGCGGTCACGCGCATCGGCTGGGAGCAGGCCCGCGTGGCAGGCATTCAACTTGGCAAGGCTGATGTCCCTGTGACGATCGACGCTGGACAACTGGCGACCGCTGCCGAGTTCGCCGTCAGTGGAGGCAAATTGCGCTGGGATGTTACCAGCGACTTGACCGCCAATGATTTGGTCATTCTGCAAAAACCGATGCTGGTGCTAGAGAATGTCGAGATCACTCCCGAGATGTGCCAAGGCTGGTTGAAGTATGTTGCCCCGCTGTTGGCTGAGGCGACTAGCATCGATGGAAAGATGAGTCTCCGACTGGACGACGCGCGGCTCACTCCAGCGGATCCGCGGCGGCAAACCGTGGCCGGGCAGTTGATCATGCACAATGTCACCGTCGGCCCTGGGCCGCTATCGAATCAAGTAATCGGCTTGGTCAAGCAGCTCGATGCGATTCGAAAGAAGGACTTTACGCAGGCCGTCAGCAGCCAGACCGTATGGATGAACATGCCCCAGCAGCAGATCGATTTCCGAATGGCCGATGGCAGGGTCACGCACCGCAATGTGAATGTTAAAGTCGGTGATGCCAACATCTCGACCTCAGGTTCGGTAACTGTCGACGGGCAGCTCGATATGCTGGCCACCATGCCAATCCCCAACGACTGGATCGACAAGAGTCCACTTTTGGCAGGCATGCGCGGACAGTCTTTTAATTTTCCAGTGCGTGGCACGATCACTCATCCGCAGATGGATACAGCGGGCTTGCAACAGTTCGGTCGCCAAGCCGTTGAGAGTGCCGCGACAGGATTGATACAGCAGCAGCTATCCAGAGGCCTCGGGAAACTCTTCGGGCAACCCGCCGCCCCAGTCGCACCGACAACACCACCCATTGCACCTCAGTAAATAGCTTCAATGTGGCTTCAATGTGGCTCGACGCTCCGCGTCGTCGAGTTCTGCCATCTACCATCTACCATTTACCATCCGTAGCGGAAGTCGCCAAGACTTTCGGCTCGTCATTAACAATCGTAGCGCGCTGTGCTGAGCGGTGATGCGTGGGGCAGTCCCCACGCGGATTAGCGAAATTGTCAAATGTGAGGAAGCCTGTGCTATACCGACGCGGAGCGTCGAGCCACATTGAAAGCCAAATCGTTGAGTGGCATGTTTTTTGCTAAAATTGGCATTAAGTACTCCTCGCTGAACGCCACCATATTCGTCGAGCTAAATCAGCAGCACGCTCACCTTTACTTGCATTTCCGCACTCCTACTCAGCCGTAGGCGGTACTCGTACTCCTACTCGATGCCCCATGCGAATCGAGTAGGAGTACGAGTACCATTTCATTGAGTACGAGTACGAAAAATCGAGACTATCGGTGGCGTTCAGCGAGAAGTGTCGTATTAAGGTGACGTAGCACACGACTCTCAACAACAGATAGATGGTTTCATGATTTGGAAGAGCCTGCTCAAGGCACCAGGGAAATTTATTGCAGATGATTGTTTGACGTTGGCCGCTTCGTTGGCGTATTACACGCTATTTGCGATGCCCCCGCTGCTGTTTCTGTTGGTCTCAGTGCTCTCCGTGGGAATGTCGCTGGTTTATGACGAGCAGGTGGCGCACCAGGAAGCGCAGGGATTTGTGCAGCAGCAAGCGGCGAATCTGATTGGCAACCAAGCCGCAGCGGCTGAGGTATCCAAGATCCTCGAACGAACACAAAAGGATGCCGGCGGTTGGTGGAAATCGGCGTTGAGTTTAATTGGCGTTATCATCGCTGCCACGGGATTGGTTTCAGCGCTGCAGGCGGCGCTTAACCGAGTATGGGGTGTGCAGCCCGCCAAAGGCGGAGTGGCGCGCCAACTGCTGCTGAAGCGACTGTTTTCTCTCGCGATGATTCTAGGCTTTGGATTCCTGCTATTGGTGTCCTTCGTAATCAGTACGATTTTAACTCTGCTGAGCCAATTCGCGGCCGACCAAGCGGGACTGGGCGAACTGGCCCCGCTGTGGATCAATAATTCCGTTAGCTTTTTCATGACCTGGGCCTTCTTCACATTCGTGCTGAGGTTCATGCCCGACGCCAGAATTCATTGGCGTCATGCGGCCGCCGGTGGGCTGCTGACCGTTATCCTCTTCACGGCTGGCAGACTAGCCCTGTTCCTGTACCTCAGCGCATCGAATCCCGCTCAGCAATTGGGCTCAGCCGCCGCTGCGTTGGTCGTCATTTTGCTGTGGGTCTACTATTCGTCGATCAGCATTTTATTCGGCGCGGAGTTTACAGTCGGCCTAGCCCACCGCCCCGCTTTGCCTGAGCCCGGTGCTGAATGCGTCAAAGTGTAGACGCGCGAGCGACTAAAGCCATGTTTAAGCCAACGTAGAACGGGCACTCCTGCCCGTTTCCAACGTATCACGAGCACTCCTGCCCGTCTTTAAGTAGAACGAGCACTCC
>CAKQNH010000390.1 GCA_934255105.1 uncultured Pirellulaceae bacterium | reverse complement strand
GTGGTGCTGTGGATTTTGATAGCCGAGGGTGGAGTGTAGCGGAACTCTCGGATTGTGCGCTATGCATTGGCGGACGAGAAAAATGCACAATGGAAAACAGAGCGATTTCGAGGTCCGCAACACTCGACGCCGATGGGGACAATGCGTTTTGTGGCTGAGTTCATTCCGGTTGCGACCTCGAACGAATGCAGCGCGCTGGTTGAATCCTGCCCTCGGTCGCGATGCAAAATGGATGGTTTGGTGGAGGTGGGGGGAGAACGTTATCCTGGGGTTGCGCTTTGGTTCGCTGGGGCTCACCAAAGCTCCACCCCAGGCTAACAAAATCCGCAGCTCCGCAGCTAGCAGAGTGAGATGTGAAGCATGCGGAATTGGACGTGAGAGATGGGTAACAGCGTGAGGCATGCGGAATGCGGAATGCGGAATAAAACGTGGCAGCGTGAGGGATGCAACCCCTGTACCTCTAGGATCGTAAACGGCTTCGACATTTTTATTTCACTGGGAAGTGGCGGAGACCATGGAGGATTCTAGCTCAACCGCTGGCGGTGAGTGGCTGGCACGGTGGGGACCATGGTTGCCGCTGGGAGCGGTGTTGGCTGCGGTGCCTTACACCGCTATCTATCTGCTCAATCTGTGGAGCTTACCGCACTACCAGTTCTTTCCGCTGCTGGTGTTGGCTGTGGTGGTGTTGGGGTATCAGCGTTGGGGTGGTATCTATCGCGGGCACTGGACTTTGCAAGTCCTTCGCTGGGCGCTGTTGGCTACGGGGGTGGGGGGGACAATCTGTGCAACCCTGTTCGCTTCACCATGGATGGGATTCTTTGGATTTGTCTTTAGCCTGGCAGCTTGGCTGGCTTTTCACCGCGATGCAGAAATGGGTGGAAGCCTGCTCTATCTGGCGCTGCCGATCCTGTTGATTTGGCAGCCGCCATACAATTCAATCCTGACGGCCGACTCGATTCTCATTCAAACCCTGCAGTCGTTTAGCGCGCGACTGTCTTCACAGTGGTTGGATATCTTGGGCTACGCGCACCACCAACCGGGGACCATCCTGGAGTTTGCGGGACGCAGCTTTGGGGTAGCGGAAGCCTGCAGCGGGATACAATCTTTCTTTGCGGTGCTGTGCTTCGGTGCTCTGCTGATCGTCTATCTACGTCGCCCACCGCTGCATGGCCTGCTGCTGCTGGCGACTTGCCCATGCTGGGCGCTGATGATGAATACGATCCGCATTACAGCAATTCCCATAGCCCACGCTCTGCTGGGGCTCGATCTGTCGCACGGCGTGCTACACGATTTGCTGGGCTACTGCACGATGGCGCTGGCGCTGGGGCTGCTGCTCAGCACGGATGAATTGCTGCTGAAAATGGGCGAGTACCTGCCGAATTGGACACGCGTATTGGGCAGCCCGCGGGAGCCGGCGGTATGTAGGGCGGGTGAGAGCGAGTCAAAGTCGAGCAGAACGCGCTGGCTAGCGCTAGCTCCCGCCCTGGTGCTGTTTGCATTTTGCTTTGGCATCCAAACCTACGATATCAAAGAATCGTGGGGGCACCAACGAAAAATCATCGACGTCTTTCGCAATGAACCACTCATCGAGTTGACGGCGGCTGACGCGCCGCAGGAACTGTCAAAGGGATGGCAACAAACTAGATACGTTCAAGAGACTCGGTCGCGGGCCAATGATGACTTGGGCGAACGGAGCGATCTGTGGTACTACCAAACATCGTTTGGACTAGCTACCGTTTCGTTTGACCAAATGTTTCCTGGCTGGCATGAATTGACTCGCTGCTACCACAGTGCGGGTTGGTCGGCCGACGAGCGGACGGTGATCGAATCGCAAGACGCGGATGGCTGGCCGATCGTGGTCGTTCACATGACTCGCAATAACGAACACGGCTATCTGGTGTTTTCTCTTGTAGACCGATCGGGTAGACCGCTGCAACCACCGGGTGAGTACAGTTACTGGGCGATCCTGCAGGAGCGCCTTCGCGGAAGGTTGACTCCGGCTGTGCGAGGCGCGTTGTTCAGCACGGTGGCGTACCAGGTGCAAACTTTTGTCACCAGCTATACGCCTCTGCCAGAGGCGGCGCAGAGGGAGGTGCTGGGACAATTCAAAGTCATGCGAGAGCTGCTGTGGAAAACGGCAGTGGGAAGGCTGGAGCGATGAATGCCTCAGCGAATAAAACGCAGAACGCTAACGCGCACGAATCGGCGTTCGGTCGACCGGCCAATTGGTGGGCAGCCTGGCCAGCAGTGGCAGTGGGCTTAACCGCATTTCTACTAGCAGTGTACGGCACTTTCTGGTTGCCGCGCAAGTTGCCAATGCAGTACGCGCGAGCGCTCGCGCAGACTCAGCAGCGTTATCAAAAGCTGGTGGAAAAGCCTGGAGGGGGCGGCAGCGAACGCTTAATCGACACGGCAGGTGATATGGACGTGATCTACAGTCGTCTGGTAGGGCTGGAAGGTAATAGCCCTGAGCGATACTGGCAGTGGGCCGAGTTCCAACAGGCTCACGCGGATCGTCTGAACGGCATCTTGCAGGATCCGGCGCAGAGCCTCAGCCCAGCGGTGCGCAAGCGCTGGTCGGAACAGGCGGAGCAATTTCACGCAAAATCCCACGAGATCCTGGACCAACTCGCCCTTCGCCCGTCGGAGTTGCAGGCCCAATCGGTACTACACGTTGCCCAGCGAAAATACCGCACGGGCTTAGGGGAGTTGGGTGTGCGCGAGGCTAGCAGCTTAGCCGAGTCGCTGGCAAATATGTTGGCGAAGGCGGGCGTGGGCGAAGAGGCGGCGTTGACGCCACAACAGATCCAGGAGGCGCGATTGCTGCTGGTGCAGTTGCAGATGGAAGCGGCCTGGCAGACTCGGCCCGGTAGTAGCCTCACGTATAGCGCTGAGCGGTTGGAGAAAGCCTGGGAATTGCTAGAGGGTTTTCGCGAGAAAACCGACGGCGGAGCGTCGGGCCACATTGGTCAGCCGAACCATAGCGAATGGCAGGCTACGCGGGGGTTGCTGGCAGCGATGACAGGTAGAGACTTGAGTGAGGCTTTAACGGGAGATGATGAGGCGGCGGCGAAGGGTACTGAGTCGAAGAGTGTTGAGGCGAAGAGCAAGTTCAACTCTCAATTGAGCTGGAGCGAAGAGTTAAGCGAGTTACAGTTGGCGGCAGTCGACGAGAATTGGATCGAAGTGACCGGCCCACTTGGCTTACGCGCAGGGCATCTTGAAGCAGCGGTAACCAGTGGATTGGCGCGGACCTTGTGTCGCTTGACTGTGTCTCCATGGGAAGACGGAGCCGAACATACGGAGGCGGGTGTGCTGTTAGCGGCGCAATTGGCACCTCATTTGCCCGAGACTGCCGAGCTATTGTGGGAGTCTGCACGCGTCCTGGCAGGGCAGGGGAGCGACCATGTCCGGGTTCCCGCTCGTGTGACTCAGACAATCATGGCCGGGCAGAGCGGATGGCTGAAATACTCATTGGCCGCACTGTCGGCCACGCTAGAGGATAAGCCGGATGTGGCACGCACACACTTGCTGTTGCTAGGTCGTGCGCAGGGCAACACATCGCTGGTAGCACGCGTAGCGCTGTGGCGCTCTCAGGTGTTATCCATTCCAGAGATGTCTAACGCCGTGAAAGAGCAAACCGACAAACGACCGGAAGGTGAACTGAATGCGACAAGCGAGGCGAAACTCGAAGCCTTTCAGTTTGGAGAGTCGCAACTGCGAGAACTCGCGCAGTTAACTGAGTTGTTGAACGCTGCCGTGCAGGTCGAGCCAAAGAGTGGGCTGAATTGGTTCGTGTTGGGAACATTGCAGTTCCGCGCTGGCGAGTTCGAGGCGATGCAGTCGTCGCTATCCAAGGCTCAAGAGCTACTGGGCGATGTACCTGCGATCGAACAAATGCTAGAGGAAGCGGGTATGTAAGGTTTAATGTGCATATTCTTCCTTTTCTCCTCTCGCCCTGTACTCGAGAAGAACGCTATCCGTCTTCAGACGCTACGGCCAAAAGTCTTGGCGACTTCCGCTATGGAATGAAGCCACGCGAATCCAACTATGTTGCTAAAATCTCAATTCGAACCTAGGAACTGGCCTACTCGACCTCAACCTGCGTAAATTCCATTTTGGTATCTACAGATTGGCTCGAGTCCTGGTAAAAACTATGGCACAGTGGAGTCACTAGTGCATCATCCACGCTCAGACTTGGGGTAAAGGTTCTGGAGTCAATTGACGAAGCGGCCCTGCAGGTGCTTTGCACAATTGACACCCGACCCCTTACTTCAGGCCCAGCGATCACCCCAAAATTGAGTTGAACATAATGCCCGGTACGTTACGAGCCCTGATAACCGGAATCACAGGGCAAGATGGAAGTTATCTGACCGAGTTCCTGCTTGCCAAAGGTTATGAGGTACACGGTATCGTTCGTCGCAGCAGTAGCATGGCGCGCTCGCGGATCGACGAAATGACGCGCGATACGGAAATCTATGGCAAGCGATTGCACTTGCACTACGCCGACCTGGACGATGTGACCACGATTCGACGTTTGTTATTGAAGGTGCGACCGCGCGAAGTCTATCATTTGGCGGGTCAATCGCACGTAGCAGTGAGCTTTGAGGTTCCCGAGTCGACATGTCAATTCACCGCCATGGGCACTTTGAAGTTATTGGAAATCTTGCGCGATTGCGATCCGGCCCCACGGTTTTTGCATACCAGTAGCAGTGAAACGTTTGGGATGCCCACGGAGGGCCCTCAAAACGAGCAGACGCCGTTGCGGCCAGTTACACCATATGGGGTTGCCAAAGCATTCGCCACCGACATGGTCCGCGTTTACCGCGATAGCTTTGGACTGTTTGCGTGCAACGCGATCTGTTTCAACCATGAATCACCGCGTCGTGGCGAATCGTTTGTCACGCGAAAAATCACTCGCGCCGCCGCGCGTATCAAGTTAGGATTGGACAAGAAGCTGATCATGGGCAGCGTGGACGCGCAACGCGACTGGGGTTATGCACCCGATTTTGTCGAAGCGTTTTGGCGTATGTTGCAAATGGAAAAGCCACTCGATTTGGTACTTTCTACAGGCAAGCTGCATCAGGTCCGCGATTGGTTGGATATTGCGTTCGCACACGTCGGGCTAGATTGGCAGGACTATGTCGAGTTTGATCCACGCTTCCTGCGCAAGGCCGATCCGCAGACACTGGTTGGCGACAGTAGCTTGGCGGAAACCACCATCGGCTGGAAACCTCGCGTGAGCTTCCCTGAATTGGTTCAGCAAATGGTGGACGCGGAACTCAAGAACCTGTCCGCCACGCCTAAAAACGCGCACTTAAGTCCGAGTTCAACACTCAACCCTAAACCTACGCCATGACAAATTCAGTGGACCTTGCATCTGACAAACCAGAACTCGCGCGACTTCATGGCGACCGACTGTTGGGGCTCAGCTTATTGGCCACGCTGCCACTAGTTGTCGTATTTTGTAGCGACTTGTGGTTTCGCAGCGATTTGCGG
>CAKQNH010000389.1 GCA_934255105.1 uncultured Pirellulaceae bacterium | reverse complement strand
GGCGCTGATGGGGCCCGGCGATACCGCCATGATCCCCGCACCCTATTTCCCAGTTCACATGTACGGCGTGATCTTAGCTGCCGGCAATGTCGTAGCACTCGAAGTGGCGGACAGCGAAAAGTTCCTGCAAAACATCGCTTACACCTGCCAGCATTTTTATCCGCGACCCAAACTGCTGATTATCAACTATCCACACAACCCATCGACGGTCACGGTGGAGCAAGAGTTCTTTACCGAAGTAGTCAAACTGGCCAAACGCTACGGATTCATGGTCATCAGCGACTTCGCCTATTCGGACGTAGCCTTTGAGGGCTACACGCCTCCCAGCTTTTTGGCTTCGCCGGGCGCGATCGACGTGGGTGTCGAATTCACGACGATGAGCAAAGGCTATAACATGGCTGGCTGGCGAGTCGGCTTCTGCGTCGGCAACCAAGATATGATTCGCGGGCTGGCGACGATCAAAGGCTACTATGATTACGGCATGTTTCAAGCCATTCAAATTGCCGCTATCGTCGCCCTACGCGATACAGAAGCGGCCATCGAACGCCAATCAGAGATCTACCAAACTCGCCGCGACGCGTTGATCGACGGGCTGCATCGCATCGGTTGGGAAGCCTCCACACCGCGCGCTGGAATGTTCGTGTGGGCCAAAGTCCCCCACCGCTGGCTGGCGCGGATGAATACGCTCGACTTCGCCATGATGCTGCTAGAACACGGCGACGTGGCCGTCAGTCCCGGAACGGGGTTTGGCCCCACCGGCGAAGGCTACCTACGGATGGCACTGGTCGAGAACGAGAATCGGCTGCGACAAGCGGTGCGGCAGATCTCCAAATGCCTTGAGAAGCGCGAAGCCGAATACACCGCAGCGACTGTCGTGGCAGCAAGTGCCGGCCAAGTGAGCCCAACGAAGCTGTGAGCTTTTAGAATCTCACGCTTTTAATAGTAGCGGAGGTCGCCAAAACTTTCGGCCACGTGAGCCAGCCGAAACTCTTGGCGAGTTCCGCTACCCGGAATTTCAATCTCACAGCGAATCTCAATTTCACAGCTCACGAGCCGGCTGCAGCGCATCGGCCACGATCCCGAATCGTATCTCCTGGATCGCATCTCCTAAATTGCAGCCATGGACTCGCAGCCATGGCTATCGCCTGATGTCGCTTCCCGACAAATACCGCCGGTACTACTCTTGTCCTTCAGCAGTCGCAACTTCTTCGGCAGGAGCAGCCTCAGCAACCGCAGCGGGTGCAGGTTCAGCAGCAGGTGCCGGGCTGGGCTGGAACTGCACGGGACGCGTCTTCATCCGCGCTTGAGCCGCTTTTTGCTGCTCCAAATGCGTCCCCTTCGAACCGTACTTCTTGATCAGTACGGCCACTTTGTCGCTGGGCTGGGCACCCACGCTCAGCCAGTAATCCACTCGCTCCCCCTTGAGCACGACGCGGGCGTCGGTTTCACGAACCATCGGGTCGTAATACCCCAATTCCTCGATCACCTTACCATCGCGAGGCTCACGAGCGTCAACGGCACAAAAACGGAAAAACGGCCGAGCTTTGCGGCCCATCTTCTTCAGGCGGATACGAACTGCCACACAATTTCTCCTGGAACGACTAAGACTCTATCTATTATTTTCCGCCAAATTGGAGACAAAAAGTGGCCTCCAGCCGCCATATCCAGGCTAAACCTGGCTATTTCTTGCGTTTCAACTTACGCAACATCCGATCGCGCTCCTTCTGCATCCGCTGCTTGTCTTTGGTACTCAGCCTAGATCCGGTCGACTTTTTGGTCTTGACCCCTCCCATAGTTGGATCGCCAAGCATGCTTTGTTGCAATTGCTGCATCATCTGCATGCGATCTCGGCCTCCACCGCTGGCCATGGCCTGCATCATGGGGGCCATGATCCCGAACTGCTTGATCAGCCCGCTGACCAGCGAAGGTGCCACGCCCGCCCCTTTGGAGATGCGATTGCGACGCAGAGTATCGATCAGCTTCGGGTCGCGGCGTTCCTTGGGAGTCATCGAGTCGATCACCCCCAGCATTTTGCGCATTTCACCGTCGGAATCGGCCCCAGCCATCGCCTTGCTGAGCTCGCCCATACCCGGCATGAGCCCCATCATCTTCTGCATCAGCCCTGGTTTAGCGATCTTTTCCAGCACCCCACGGAAATCCTCCAAGGTAAAATTGCCAGAAGCCATGGCAGCTTCCAGCTTCTCACGCTCCTTGTCGTCGATGATTCGGTGAGCTTCTTGGGCCACCGCTACCATGTCACCCATCGACAGAATGCGGCTGGCCATCCCCTCGGGGCGAAATGGCTCGAGCGCATCGAGATGCTCCCCCGTACCGATGAACTTGATGGGCACTTGCGTCACGTGCTTCACGCTCAGCAACGCGCCACCCCGGGCATCGCCGTCGAGCTTGGTCATGATGACGCCGTCCAGCTCCAGCCGATCATTAAAGGCTGAGGCACTATTGACGGCATCCTGGCCGGTCATGCCGTCGACCACCAGATAGACTTGATCGGGCGCGATTTTTTTGTCGATTTCGCCAAGCTGAGTCATCAGCTCTTCATCGATTGCCAAGCGTCCGGCGGTATCCAAGATAACTACCTGCGCGCCCGCTGCCGTCGCCTGGGCTACTCCCTCGCGGCAGACCTGCACTGGATCGGTTTGCCCCGCCTGACTATAGACGGGGACATCCAATTGCCGCCCCAGCGTGTGGAGTTGCTCGATAGCGGCCGGGCGTTGCAAGTCAGCGGCCACCAGAAACGGCTTGATTTTCTGTTCTTTGAGCAGTTGCGCCAGCTTGCCACAAGTGGTAGTTTTACCCGCCCCCTGCAGCCCGCACATCATCAAAATAGTGACTTTATCTTTGCGGATCGGGATCGAGACATCCACCGGCCCCAAGATCTCGATGAGCTGCTCGTAGACGATCCGCACCAATTCCTCGTGCGGCTTAAGCGCCAGCAATACCTTTTGCCCCAGCGCCCGCTCGCTCACGTGCGACATGAAATCTTGCACAACCGAGTAGCTTACGTCGGCTTCCAGCATGGCCGATTCGACCATCTGCAATCCGTCGCGCATGTTGGCTTCAGTCAGTTTCCCCTTACCCCGGATCGATTTGAAGGCTGACTGAAGTCCGTCGGACAGTGATTCAAACATAGCGGCATTTCAATGGGAAACGAGTGACATACCAAATAATGAGTTAAGCCTTGATTCTAAAGGGTAAGCCCCCTTGCTGGCAATCCTCAACCGCGCGCGCAAACTTCTCGAACGGCTTGTAGCCTACTTAACGCGAAAAATTGAGTTGCCGCCCTGTGGAGCTTAAAATAGTAGTACTAGCAATAAAAAACCGTGCTCCTGCCCAGTGAAGCGGTGCTCGTGCTCGCAATCCAGACGCGGAGCGAGCGATTGTCGACAATAGCCCACCCATTTTACACCGCAAGGCATTCCCCCCCATGAAGAACTCCACGTCCCCCACCGCCATTTCCATTCCCACAATCACCCTTTGCACTTGGCTACTGGCCGTACTTTGTTTGCCCGCATCGATCAGCGCACAGGCTAAACCCGCAGATCACATCGCCGAACTGCAAGTGCAGTCGGCCCAATCCAACACGAACATCTGGGGGCACTGGGGACCGGATCGCGAGAAATACTCGTCATGGACCACGCACTCCAACCGGCTCATCCCCGTCTACACCTTCGGCCTGTCTCTGGATGCCGTTCGTGGCGTCAACAGCCCCTATCGCGACGAACAAAGACTGACCGATCTCTATGGCAGCCTGCCAGTCAAAACGCTCAATCCCAAGGCGGAGTATTTCGACCAGACCGATATCTATCGCCTGCAAAAAATGGCCGCAGAGGAGGGGAAAAAACGGATCATCGTGTTCGTCTTCGACGGCATGGACTGGCAGACCACGCGGGCTGCTGCGATCGCCAAAGCTCGACAAGTGACCTACGACTCAGGGCGTGGCAGCGGCCTGCACTTCCAAGACTATCGCGGGGCTAAAACCGATTTTGGTTTCTTCGTCACCAGCCCTCACAACGACGGTACTTCAGTGAATGTCGACAAGCAAATCGTCACCAACCCAGGCGGCAAGCTGGCCGGTGGCTACGATGTGGCCCGCGGCGGCCCGAACCCTTGGCAGGCCAGTGACGACCTCCTATATCCTATCGGCAAGAGCGAAACCGATGCGCACGCCTACACCGACTCGGCCGCCTCAGCCACCTCGCTGTTTGCGGGAATTAAAACTTACAACGACGCCGTGAACGTCGATTTCTCTGGCCGCGAGGCCATTCCCATCTCGCGCTTACTTCAAGCCGACGGTTTTGCCGTGGGAGTCGTGACCAGCGTCCCCATCAGCCACGCCACTCCAGCCTGCGCTTACGCCAACAATGTGCATCGCAACGACTACCAAGATCTGACTCGCGACCTGCTGGGCCTCCCCTCTGTATTCCACCCCGGCGCACTACCGGGCGTCGACGTTCTGCTCGGCTGCGGGTGGGGACAAAGCAGCCAAAAAGACGGTGGGCAAGGCAAGAACTTTGTACCGGGCAATCGCTATGTGACCGCAGCCGATCTGGCCAGCGCATCGGTCGCATCGGGCGGCAAGTATGTCGTGGCCCAGCGCACGCCCGGCAAGTCGGGCAGCCAAGTTCTGGACGCAGCGGTTGAGCAGGCCACCGCGGGCCAGCACCGTTTATTCGGCTACTTCGGCGCGACCGGCGGGCATCTTCCCTATCGCACCGCCAACGGCGACTACTCGCCGGTGCGCAGCGTGGGCAACCCCAAGACAGCTCAAGCGGAGGTCTACACTCCCGCCGATCTCAATGAAAATGTCAACTTGTCTGAAATGACTTTAGCCGCCATGCAAGTCCTCGATGCACGCTCGGATCGCTGGTGGTTGATGGTCGAAGCCGGCGATGTCGACTGGGCCAATCACGCCAACAATATCGACAATTCGATCGGCGCCACCATCAGTGGAGACGACGCGTTCAAAAGCGCTACCGACTGGATCGAGCAGAATGGTGGCTGGGACGACACGGCACTCATCCTGACAGCCGACCACGGACACTATCTAGTTATCGACAAGCCCGAGATGTTGGCCAGGTAAGTTCCCTTTGGCCCTTGGATCGATCGATTGGTAACTGAAGCACTGGCCGCTTGATCCGAGCGAAAGTGCTCTGCTCCGCGAACATGTCCTTTGGACTGCCGCGACTTGTCGTAGCTTTCACGCGAACCGTTGCCGCAAGATGAGCTTGACGATACGGGACAGCGTGAGCCGAAGTCTGGGCAGTTTGAAGGCCTATTCCGCAGACGAATAAGTTTCAATTGCCGAAACGATTGCCCGTCCTCAATTACCTCCAAAAAAGATACGACAAGGCCCAACAGACCAAGGTTGTTTATTCATCAATCCCAGGCAGGAGTGCCCCAGGCAGGAGTGCCCGTTCTACTTATAAACGGGCAGGAGTGCCTTTTTATACCCCACATCTTTTCACGAGCCTTTTCCCTATCGATTTTCTTGCGTTAG
>CAKQNH010000388.1 GCA_934255105.1 uncultured Pirellulaceae bacterium | reverse complement strand
GTCATTAGCGAGATGCGTGTCGGCGAGCAGACGCTCATCGCATAGAACTGGCTAAAGCGAATCCCGCGTTGTGCTAGTCGCTCCATATTTGGAGTGCGATAGAATTCATTCAGTTCATGGCGTTGGGGATTGCCATCGGCGTCGGTCAGAAAAGGGAGCGACGTATCCATAACTCCCATATCGTCCACCAGAAAGACCACGATATTGGGGCGCTCCCTTTCGGCGGACACTGCATTCGCAGGGAACATCGCCAGGCAGCTAGCCATCAACGCAGCCAGAACGGCACCTCGCAGGAGTCCCTGGCCTTCACGTAGAATCACCATTTGTAGTCCACTCACAGTCCGCGTCTCCCAGAAAAAAATGTCGCTGCCTTGACTTTGCCGCGACCCAAAAAATACCACATGCAATCGCACTTGTGAGCCTAACGCGCTAGCGTAGGGTCTCGAAGCGCAAAGCTCAGTCCATCGACCCCGTGTCCCGACACCCAAACGCTTTGGTGCACAAGTACACCTCGTGCCCTCGATCTGCTCTATCTGCAAGCATCCTCGCACGACTGCATTGCCACGGCCAAGTCGCCATTGGCATTTTCCACGTCTTCGAGAACTCACGCAAGCACGGCGGGCCTAAAAGCTAGCCAAGTTATCCTGTGCTATATTAAACTGGCTGACGGCAGAGGGAAGCTCAATTCTATCTCCACAGGGCCTGTTGATCGAGGCGTCCGTATCTGCCTCTGCCTACTACCCTTAGACTGGATTCAACAGATGAATGCACTGACAGTTGCCTGTGAAGTGCGCTATAACTACCTGTCGCGATTGGACGCTGGTCAGTTGTTGTTAGCCACTTCGTCGATAAGGAAAGAAGCTACGGCACCGCACTTTTTCACGGGGCAGTTGGTGAAGCCACAGCGAACGGCTGGGCTGCTGCGGGCTTTGATGAGCATTGTGCGATCACGGTTTCATATACCAGCAGCCATGCTGAGTCGCGTTCTCGCAGAAGCAGATCCGGTTGTAACCTCGTCTGACGATCGCCTGAGGTTTGAAGGCTTTTCGGCCTGCTGCGGTGCCTATGCGCGAGTCGACATGTTGCCCGATTCAGTCAACGGTCAAACGTTTGGCCGTGGCACAACAAACGTCGATTTCAATCAGCCGATGCTGACCGCCTTGGCAAAGATCCGAGACAGCGATTGCGTTCAACTGAATGTTGGCACCAAACATGTCGAACTGACCCGCAACTCCGAGAGTGTAGTTGAAAAGCAGGTAGCTCTTCCGGTGCGTTGGCTGAAAGGCTTGGTGGAAGTTCAATCTTGTCAGAGTCGCATGGCGTTGGTGCACGATATTTCCGGTCGAGAGGCGATGCGATTCCTGCGGTCATTGCCACGTATGAAAACGAATCGGCGCGAGACGTTCGTCGTGGCAACTGGTCAGGGCCTGCGGCTCAGCCAAATTGCTGCTCGCCATGCTGTTCGTGTGGGCGGGCTCGAAAGGCTGCATGTCCTGGAAGACATCGTGGCCGACGCGGAGCGACTGCGGGTCTACACCGATGAAGTAACTGGTGCATCGGCATGGGAGCTTACATATTCTGACTGTCGATTTTGTCTAGTGCTCAGTCCCGAAGTGTGGCGTGGATTCTCTGGTGAAGGACAAGCTCTCGGCGCGATGGCGTCTGCCCGGTGGGACCATGTTTTGCCGCTGGTTCGTGCGAAACTCGCGTGGAATGCGGTTATCGATGAAGAAGCTTTGCATCGGAGCATTGCGGCCGAAGCATCCAGCGTGGCTTTCGAAGCTAGCACGCTTCGCGGTGCCTTGGCGGTCCTGGGGACTCAGGGCTTGGTTGGTTTTGACCTGGCCGAAGGTTGTTGGTTTCATCGTGAACTGCCCTTTGATCTGAACGCGGTGGAAAAGCAACATCCGCGACTCAAGGGTGCCCGCAAGTTATTGGCCGAAGGTCATGTGCGGCTAGGCAGGCGATCACAGCAACAGATCGAAGTGTTTGTACAATCTGGTGGCATCGAGCATCGGGTTCGATTGTCAGATGAAAATGCGAAATGTACGTGTCCTTGGTTTGCGAAACATGGTAGCACACGAGGTCCCTGCAAACATATTCTGGCATCACAAATTTTTGTGGAGAGCATCGAAGATGGGCGGTGAGCTGGAAAAAGACGCCTTGAGGAAGTTGCTCGAGTCCGGCGACAAGCAGAAGTGCTTGCAGTTTTTCCAAGGTATGCCAGAGAGGTCGCGGCGCGACTACTTTGCGGTCGTCAAGCCGTTCTGGTCGCAGGCGCGTAAGACCAAGTTTGTGGAAAATGTACAAGGCAGCTTTAGCTGGAATCCTCTAGAAGGCATCGCATGCCTCGCCTACTTCGCGACAGCCACCGGTTCCGAGATCATTAGGGCCAAACGCTCGGGCTATCCTGATTCTGAATTTGCATTCGAAGTTATCGCCGACCGCCGCCCTGACTGGGTTGACCAGTGGGTCGAATCGTTGCTGGACGAGTCGTATTTCTGGAACCACTGGCGATTGATTCGCAGGTTGATTCTAGCGGGACTAGCCAATAAGCCAACGAATCCTCGCTACTTCCTAGCCATGATCAGTGGAGTCAACAGCCGACACAGTGGAACGGAGTTGGTTGACGAACTTGAACAAGCTCCAGATTTGTTAGAAGAGGATATCTGGAAGTTGTTCGAATACGAAGGCGACGGAGAAAATAGCCTTGCAAATACAGAGCGTTTTAACAGTAGCTGGATCGAAGCCTTCCTCAAACTAGTGAACCGAGGCAAACTGCCCCGAGCAAAGCTGCTTGAGTCTTGCATAGATGCATTGGAACGTGACTTCAATCATTATCGCGCGAAGTGGTTCTACAGCTTCTTCGATCGCCTGGAACCCACTGACGGCGAACTCGAGCAAATGGCAGAGAAATTGCTAGGGTTGCTCGGCGCATCGGCACCCAATGTTGCCTCGTGGGCTTTAGAACGAGTTGACGCACTATCAGCCTACATGGCCTTTGAGGCTTCGGCGCTGTGCCATGCGATGGAGCCTATCCTGCGATCACGCGCAAAAGTCAACGTGCTAAAAGCGCTCAGGTTGTTAGAGCGTCAGGCGGACTTATGTCCGACAGAAACGTCGCTGATTGCAGCCACTGCAACGCTGGCGCTTGCTCAAGATACGTCGGATGTTCAGAAGGCGACGCTCAAGTTGCTTGAGTCAATCTCTTCACCACGGGATGAGAAAGTTCGTTTAGCGGTGGACATGCTGCAACCAACGCTCGCGCCGTCAGTGCGCAATCTGGCCATCGCGTGGTTGGCATCCGGCACACAGGGCACCGAATCAGTCGCGGTCGAGTCAGCGCCGAAGTCCCAACAGGCCAGTGGGCAGCCCAGTAGCGATATAGCCATTTGGGCCAAGCTACCAAGGGTTTCGAAGCAGCTTGCAGCGCTGTACGGGATCGAGTCGTTACGAAACAATCTCAAAGGGAATATCCTATCGATTCCAGCAGCGACCTTTGATGGCACTGACATCCCACGTTTGGGCCGGATACCGCGAGTGGCCCGGATCGACAGTGTTGAAGAGCTCATCGATGAATGCGCTCGAGTCATAGAGGATGGGTCTCGGGTTAATGATGCTGAGTGTTGCATCGATGGCCTAGCGCGGCTAGCTAATTCAAAGCCGGCCGACTTTGACCAAATGGCAGCACCGCTTATGAAGCGCCTACGCAATCTCATCCCCAAAGGTTGTAGTCCGTTTTGTGGATTGGATCCAGGGTTTGATGTCATGGGTTTGTTCTATGCATTTTGCAGTGGGAAGGTCATCGAGCCTACGCCTAAAGGTAGCGAACTGTGCATAGAGTTCGAAGGTCTTGAACATCGCGCTTACAAGGTCAATACCAAGAAGCCCATTGGTTTTCTCTCCGCGCATTGTCTAGCGGTGGCGCGGCGCATCGCCTCCGGTGACGCCTGGCAGTTGCTCAGCGCGCCAACACACACAGGCGGTTGGATCGATCCTCGCGAGCTGGCGAAGCGCGCGAATGCATGGACCGGAGCCGATCCTCATGCGCACGATGTGATCCTGGCTATGTTGCGGTTGGCACCAGATAACCGCGTGGCAGCGTTGAAGTCGTTGAAATATAAATCGAGTGAATGGTTCCAGGCTATCTGCTACGCATTGGGCGCAGCGAAGATTAACATTGATAATCAGGCCCCATTGTGGGTTGCAGCGGCCAGGGCTCGTGCACCATGGCGGGACGATGATCGAGTTATGGAAAAACATCCTGGGTTGGGACCGGACGCCGCTGAAGCGGCCAAGCTGGCCTTGAAGTCGAAGGTTAGGAAGAGCAACACCTTCACGTTTTACGATGCCAGTTTTACAACTGAACCGGCGACACCCAAGACGACTGACCCGCTGCTGGTCACGGTTATGATGTACACAAGCCAGTCCATCGGCAAGAACCTTTCGTTTGAAATGGGCGGTTTTGCTGGTCGCACAATCGGAGCAGTGCGCTGGACGGCCACAATCTGGCCGCAGGCTCTAGAGTCGTATTTTGCCTCAAGTGCTGTCCACTGCTTTTCTAATCTCGATTGGTGGGAGGCCGAATGGCAGAACCGTACCATGCTCGAGCCACTGATCGACTCTGGGACACCGTTGCGTTATGCGGGACTACTCCTCCTATCAAGCATGTTGGCCGCCAAGGAACCTGGTGAATCGGGACTGGCGACCGATATTGCCGTACGCGCTATCGAGGATGGACGCTTGGGGAGTGATAACTTGGGCAATGCACTCGCTAACCTTTTGATTTCCGGCTTGATCAAGTCAGGTCGCTGGCACAAGACGCTCAGCGAAATTGCCCGTACATCGCAAGTTCATGCTGCCGTTGTCCAACTTGCCCTACAACGCTGTTTTGAAAATCCCAAGCAAGCGTTGCCCAGAGATTCAAATAAACTGTTGGAGTTGTTGTACGAGCTGAGCCTCGAACTCGGCGTGTCTGTGACCAGTGAGCCATGCCGCGCATGGTTATCATCAGGTGCAGCAATCGGCAAAGGTATCAAGCTAGCGAAGAACTTGCTAGCGCTTGGAGAGTCGCCCGAATCGAAGCAATCAGTACGGATAATTCTTGAGCAAGCCGTTGTCCAACGAACTACGGCGGCCAGTCGTCGAAATCAATGAGTTGATTGAACTACTCCGATTTGCGGGTACTTATCGGTTCGACGCTGGCAACGTGCAAAAGCGCACAAATTCGAAATTCGGCCGCTACTCCCTCATCCGACTCGCCGACTCCAATCAAGAGATCCGAACGAGTTAATAAAGCCATTTCCGGATGTCGAACCTCGTACCCCTTACCGCTCGACATGACAAGCCGGAAAGGCTGGAATGGGCGTGTAGCCAATAGCTCGCGAAATGTTTGAACAGTCATGGCAACGTTCCGTACAACTTGATTTCGTACAGCCTGAAACTTCGTACAGCCTGAAACTTCGTACAGCCTGAAACTTCGTACAGCCTGAAACTTCGTACAGCCTGAAACTTCGTACAG
>CAKQNH010000387.1 GCA_934255105.1 uncultured Pirellulaceae bacterium | reverse complement strand
ATAGCCCCCCCCCGCCAGATCGCCCCCCATCATGCCGCCTGACTGTGCTCCTGACTTGGCGCGCAGGACGTTGTCTTCACGCTCGTACCAGTCAACCAACTGGCTGCGGATGAAATGGGACAGACCGATCAGGTACAGGCTCTTCTTATCTGCGGGGAAGGTACTGGTATCAAGTCGCGAGAGGTACTCCATCGCCGCCAGTCGAAGGCTTGGCAGCGTCTTAGGATCGGCCAAGCGATTGAGCGCTGAGTTGGCACCATAGGGCGAACCCATCGTGCTCAGGCAGTCGTATGCGCGGCGGACCATCCATGCGTGAGCCCCCGCATCGAGCGAGCTCTTGGGTTCGGAGTTCACGATGTCCGTCAGCGTCTTCTCAATGAGCTTCTTGCCGTTGTCGGGCCATTTGGGCGTCGGCCACCAACGACCGATGTGACGGTTGAGTCCATGTAGGGCGATGGCGCGTAGGTAGATGGGTGCTTGATCGTTACCCGCATAGGCAAAAAGAACTCGGAAGGCGTGTTCCGAGGGAGTCGGCGGGGCGGTGCCGCTCAACCCTACTTCATCCAGCTCCGCCAACATGGCCATACAATTAATTTTCGACTGCGGTGAAACGTCTTCAGCTAACAACTGCCGTCCCCAAACTGCCAGTGCCTCGGCGGCGGTTTGACGCGCCACTGGATCCTTGGCGCCACTGACCCACATCGCATCAATATTCGCGCGCGTCTCAGACAGCTTGGCCAGAGCTTCGGCTTCGGCAAAATTCTTGGCTACAGGAAATTTCAGACGCTCCACTTCGGCCTTCATCTTCAGCCGCAGCGCCTGCTTGGCCTCCTCGGTCGCCGTGGCGCGACCGCGAACGAAGTCGCGAGCCAGCTTGTCTTGCTCTCGCGTCAATTCACCAGCGGCCGGCGCTTGGCTCAGCGCTGGCTGTCCCCAACTCACGACCAACAGGGCTACGACCAGCAAATTGGCCGCCCGAGCGGATAAGCGATGGTTGATGAATTGCATTTACCCGTTCTCCAGTACGTAACATCCTGCTGCGCAGCCGACGGTGTGCGCAGCAAACACTCCCAGCTACTAGGCTATCCGAAACAGATCCCAAATGTCAAAATTTTCCGCAAAATAGCTGCCGAATTGCTCATTCTGTTTCTGCCGTACACCCCGAGGCCTGCGCGCGGTGGCTGTCCGGCGAGGGGTAAACGCCGGGTAGATCCTCGGAATACCATTGGTCCAATGCGGACCGCCACTGATCGCGCTCGCGCACTCGTATAAATGCCGAACGCACCTCCACCCCCTGCGGATGGCTGGTCGAGTACTTGATGCCGAATTTGCGCATCAACACGCCGGTCTGGCCTGGGCCATAGATCTGCTCGGCTAGGTCCCAATGTCGCTGCATGACCTCGCGTTGCCGGAACAAGCTCGGCGGCGGCGGCAGCGGTTGCCCTTGAGCCAAGGCGCGAGTCTGTTCGAAAATCCAAGGGTTGCCAATCGCACCGCGAGCCACGGTCACTCCGTCGACCCCCGTCTCCGCCAGCATCCGCAGGCAATCGTCGGCCGTGAACAAGTCGCCGCTACCCAGGATGGTTTGGTTCGGAAACGCTTGCTTGACGTCCTTTAAGAATTCCCAGCGACTGGGGCCTTTATAACGCTGTACAACCGTTCGGCCATGTACGGTCGCCGCCGCTAACCCGGCCTCAAAGCCACCCGACAGGATCTCGAAAAACTGGTCGCGACTGGCCGACGAGTCGTCGAGGCCACGCCGCATCTTGACCGTCACCGGTATCTCCGGCGGGACGATATCGCGCGTGCGACGAATGATCTCCAAGGCGATCGGCGGCTGGCTCAGGTGGAACCCGCCGCGACAACGTCCCAGCACCTTCTTTACTGGACAGCCAAAATTGATGTCGATCACCGCAAAGCCGGCTTCCACCAGTCGCTTGGCACCCAAGGCGAACTGCTCGGGCTCGGCCCCCATCAGTTGCCCCGCGACAGGCTGCTCTTCCGCCGAATTGTATAGAAAATGCTTGTTTTTGCTGCGATTGCGGAAGGCGACCAGGAATTGATCGAGCATGACTTCACACAGCGTGTAGCTCGCCCCGTGCTCGCGAGCCAGCATCCGCATCGGCCAGTCGCTGTAGCCGCTGAGCGCCGCCTGGACTATCGGAAATCCCAAATCGAGGTTGCCGATCTTCAAGTGTGGTAGCGCAAGGGGCCGCACCGAAATTGCGTTGCCTGCGGAAACAGCAGCCATAGTGTCGGAAGTCTCGGTTGCGATAGCCTGATTACTCACTGTTAAAGTTTACCTTCCTACAGAGCAGGAGCTCAAAAATGACAAGCTGGAAGCTTATACCACGGACAAGCTGGAGGCTTATACCAGTGACAAGCTGGAAGCTTATCCCACGGACAAGCTGGAAGCTTATCCCACGGACAAGCTGGAAGCTCATCCCACGAAGCCCGCAAAGTTGCTGTATCCGGCGCAGTCGCTGCAATTGGCTCAAGCGACACAGATCGCACGGCCGATTAAACGATAGTGGGATCGCCCCACTGGTCGTTGAACGGCTTCCAGCCTGCGACTATATGTGTGCTAGCTTCGCGCGAGCACCGGGGTGAATCAAGCGCCCGGGTGGATATCCATGACCAACTTGCCAAAAATAATTCGATCTATTCTGCTTGTTTTTTGGCTGTTGGCCAGCGGCAGCGGCTGCCGTGTGCTGAGTATACCTGTCAATCCAGCATCTGGACTAGATGCTCATCTTGTGGGAAGCGGTTGTGCGGGCGGTGCGTGTGGGACTGAAGGTCTTCAGGGAGTACCGACGCGGAGCGTCGAGCCACTTTATGAGGGAATACTGACGCGGAGCGTCGAGCCACATTATGGCGCGTGGGATGGTAGTTGCCCCCCCGATTGGTTGTCGTCGCTGCCGCACCGCGAATTCGTGGGGTGGCCCGTGCCAAAGCGGTGGGCTGACTGGAAAGCTAAGAGAGATCTGCCTGAGCCGCCCCCCTATCCGCGTTTTCAACCATTGCCCACGCGGCCCATGTTCCAACCTCGCCCCTCGCTCGACACCAACACTGGGGACGACGACCACTGGGGTGGCAGATCGCCTGCACCTACTCCGTATGGTCACCTACCACCTACCCCGTAGACTCGACCGCCCCACTTCATAATGCGCATAATGCATCCTCCCCCTCGCCCTGGCCTGACGAATCGGTGGCGATTTGGGATGTCTGGGTGGCTTTGCCTGGCGTGGAAATGGTCGCATTGCATCAACATCCCTCTTTCTCGAAAACGTGCTGTGGCCTAGGACTCTTCTAATTTTAGACAGAAAAATCGAGACAGAAAAATATCCGTGCGCGCACATTCTTTTGCCTTGCTCTTTGTGAGTGAAGGGAGAAAACTTGCGACCACGCATTTTTCACCTGTTTAACACCGATTCGTCAGCCCAGGGGGGCGGGGGGTGAGAGGCCGAGCAAAATTCCCCCCAGGTCCCTCGTTCCCAGGTCGCTGGCGATTTCAGCCCTTGTCGGTTGGCCCAATTGATGATAAATTTCTCCATCCTACAGCAAATTATTGGTCCGGGGCTTCCCGACAGGCTGGGCAAATTAAGAGAGGTTTGATTTTATATGTCTACTTTGCGTCGAGCGCCAACGGCTAAGAGTCGCGCCAGGAAACGATCGCGGATTCGCTCGCGAGCCAAACGTAAGGATCCGCTGTTCGTCGATGGCAAGCGTCCAAGGCCGATGTTCGTCGATTACAAAGATCTCGAAACATTGAAGAAACTGGTCAATCGCCACGGTCGGATCGTCGGACGCCGCAAGACCGGTTGCTCGGCTGTCAGCCAACACGCGGCTACCGAAGCGATCAAGCGCGCGCGTTTCATGGCGTTGCTCCCCTACGTGGGCGAGTAGCCAGCCCCGGCACCGGAGCGCTCATGAGCCAGCCTTTTTCAGTCACGCGTCGGGTCGAGTTCTGCGAGACCGACGCGGCCGGGATCGCTCATTTCTCCGCGTTCCTCTGCTATATGGAGCAGGCTGAGCACGCGTTGCTACGCCATTTGGGAACCTCCGTATCTACCGACATCGGTGACGGTTGGCACCTGAGCTGGCCCCGCGTGCATGTCTCGTGCGACTATCGCGGTTCGGCCCGCTTCGAAGATTGTCTAAACATCCAGGTCCGAGTCGTGCGCCTGGGGACTCGCAGTGTGACCTACGGGTTCCAGTTCGCGCTCGATTTAAAATCCGTCGTTGGCCAGATACCTCTTTCGCAGGCGCCTCTTTCGCAAGCACCCGAGGCGCAATCGCTGGTCGAGGGCAAAGTCGTGGCGGTGTGCTGCAAGGTCCGCACTGGCAGCCCACTTGAGTCGATAGAGATTCCTAGCGAACTGCGCGCAAAACTCGAGCAGTACATGTAGGGAACCCGGTGGACGCGGAACTCGAACAACTCGGCTACCTAGGGCGCTTGATGGTGCGTTTGACTATCGGTGCGGCGCAACTGCCTGAAGACGTGCAGCGAGTGCACGCAGATTACGTGCTGTCGCGCCAGCGCGAAGATGGCGGCTGGCCGGGCCGCGAGGGAGAGAGCGACATCTATTACACCAGTTTCGCCCTGCGCAGCTTGGCTATCCTGGGATTGCTCGACGGCGCGCTCGCCCAGCGCTGCGCTGGTTTCTTGCGCGGCCGCATGCAGGGGCACGAAACGATTGTCGACCTGCTGTCGCTGGTCTACTCAGCCAAGCTGATCGAAGCAGCTTGCGGCTTGGATGCATTTGAAACCACGCGGGCCGACTGGTCGGCGCGGCTGGCTGTCCTGTTGGCCAACCTGCGCCGCGCCGATGGTGGCTTTAGCAAGAGTTTAGAAGGGCGGGCGGGGAGTACCTATCAAACGTTTTTAATTCTGCTGTGCTTGGAGCTCATCGAGCAGCCTTGCCCCGACGCGGAGGCCGCCTATCGTTTTTTGCTCAGCCAGCGACAGTCGGACGGCGGTTTTCTGGAGATTCGCGTCGGCAAGCGTTCCGGTGCCAACCCAACGGCGGCCGCTATCGGTGCCCTGCGAGTCCTACGGCGGCTCGACGAACACGTAGCCGAGGAAGCGGCCGATTTTCTGGCCGATCGGCAAAGCGACGAAGGTGGTTTTCAGGCCAATACACGCATTCCGCTATGCGATATGCTGAGCACCTTTACCGCCTGTGTCACCCTGGCAGACATCGATCGCTTGCCGCTGATTTCAATCGACGCAGCCCGACGGTACGCGCGCAGCATGCAACAGCCTCAGGGTGGCTTTCGTGGGTTTGAATTCGACCCCGCCGACGATGTTGAATACACGTTTTACGGCCTCGGCACTCTGGCCCTGCTCGAGACAGCAGTGTGACTGCTCAGTTGGAAGAGCAATGATCGGCGGAGCGAACAACGACTATTGCATGAACGGTTACCCCGATTTTCGGCTCTCTCGACTTGCCCTGTGTCGCCAGCTAAAATGGAATCGGAGGATGCATAATGAACGTTGACCAAACAATCTCGGACCTAT
>CAKQNH010000386.1 GCA_934255105.1 uncultured Pirellulaceae bacterium | reverse complement strand
CTCAAACTCAAACTCAAACTCAAACTCAAACTCAAACTCAAACTCAAACTCAAACTCAAACTCAAACTCAAACTCAAGTTCAAGTTCAAGTACGAGTACGAGTACGAGTACGAGCACGAGTACGAGCACGAGTACGAGCACGAGTACGAGTACAAGTACGAGTACGAGTACGATTTCCAAGAAAATCTACGCTATCGCATTGGGCTCACAATACAAACGCAGCCCCAAGCGAGTGTGCTATAATTGACTATCAAAGCACTGTTAACCGCAACTTATCGACAGGTCCCAGCGTGACGACTTCGAGTTCCAGCAGTTCCGAGAGTTCGCCCAGCGGTAGCGCCGCAGGGGGTACCAGCGTATTAGCCCGCAGCATTTTGCTGGTCGACGACAGCATCGTGCTGCGCGATCGTTTGGGGCAAGCCTTCCAAGAGCGGGGCTTTCGCGTATCGGTGGCGAGCAACCATGACGAAGCTGTGGCCTGTTTCAGCAAAGAGCCTACCGAGTTGGCTGTTCTCGATCTGCGTATGCCGGGCAAACCGGGACTGGTTTTGTTGCAGGAGCTCAAGCGAATCAGCCCCCGCACTCAGTTCTTGATTCTGTCTGGGTTTGGTTCCATCGCGACTGCCATCGACGCCATCCGACTGGGGGCAGCCAACTTCCTTCCCAAGCCCGCCGATGCCGATGACATTCTCAATGCGTTTGCTCGGGGTGGCACGGAGATAGAAGTCTCCGAGGCCGAGGAGGATATACCGGTGCCCACCCTGGCTCAAGCCGAGTGGGAGCACATCCATCGCATACTGGCCGATTGTGGCGGCAACATCTCTGAAGCCGCTCGGCGACTGGGCATCCATCGGCGTTCGCTGCAGCGCAAACTGCGCAAGCGTGCGCCGTAGCGTCGCTGCCAGCCATCTTCGCGCTCGCCTACCTCAATTGGGCCGCATAGGGCTCCCCCTGTCGGATTCCAAGCTTCTGTGCCATACTGGAGGCTTCCAATCGTCGCTTCTAAAACCACGCGAATGGCGCCCGTTAATGGCGATTTGCTGACCTGTATTCTTCGTCATTCGCAATTAAAGTGAGTCTAAACACCATAAGGACGCGTTATGTATAAGAGCCTAAGCTGTGATTTACTAGATATTTCGGGACGTCAAAGCGAAATTATCGAATTGGCACTAACGTACGGTTTTCGAGGGATCGAGATCGACATGGACGACCTAGTCAAACGCTGCCAACGCAGTTCGTTTGAGAATGCATCGCGTTTCCTGGCGAGTTCCAAACTGGAGATCGCCGGCTTTGACGCCCCTATCGACCTGGACAGTGACGATGAGACCTTTTCCGTCCGCTTAGCGCAGCTCAATGCAGTGGCGGAAATTGCCGGACGGGCATCGGCGAATACGGCTATCGTAACGATTCCGCACGGAACCAATCGCCTGCCGTACCCCGAGTACTTCGACGTCGTGCGCAATCGCATCGACCAAATCGCGGAAATATTCGCCAAGGAAGGTGTGCGGGTAGCGCTGACTTTCCATGTGCATGCGCCCGATGCGGAAGAAAAGCAATTCAAGTTTGTACGCGATGTGGAGGGTTTCACGGCGGTTATTCGCGCTTGTTCGTCCAAGAACGTGGCCATTTTGTACGATTCATGGAATTGGTTCATCGGCGGCGGCAGCGCGGAGCAATTGGAGCAGATCGGTCTACAGCGAGTGGCAGGGTTGCGATTGTCCGACTGTACCGCTGAAGTCGCAGCCGAGGCTGCCACGCTCGACGACTGCCTCTTGCCGGGCATGACTGGGGTGATCGACAATACGAGTGTGTTGCAGAAGTTTGCCGAGGCGGGGTTGAAGCTGCCAGTTGCCGCGCGCGGCAAGACGCTTGAGGAATCCCCGACCCGAGACGCCTTGGTAGCAGCGGCTCAAGATTCGCTGTATAAAGCCTTTGAGTCAGCGGGCATCCCCAGCGAGACGCGGCGGCCGGAGATGTTCGCCGAAGCCAGCTATTCACGCAGCTATTAATAAATAGACGCGAGAATTGCAGTTAAGCTGTAGCGGTTGTTCGGATTGCTCCTGGCGTGAGCAATCTTCTGGTAGAACCGCAGGCAACAATGGTCCAACAGTAGTAGGTGCGCGGCCGATGTAAGTTCGGTATCGCGCACCGGTGGTAGCGATTTTGTCATTAATGACAGCATGAGCGACCACCCGTTCTCGTACCTCGGGACATCTCGCGAGCCATTCGCGAGAGAGTCCCGCGAGCGGATACGCGAACTGATAACTACCAAGGATGCTTCTGCCATGGGAATTTGCATTAAGAGCAGACCGACCGCTGCCGCCGCGTTGTTGGCGCTTAGCGGTTGGGGAGCGACATCTCTATTTGCCGATGGTAAATTCATCGTCCAACCTTCGCTGCGCAAGGCCGTACCGGCCGCAGTGCAGCTTGAGGCCGAGCTGAGGCCTGCGAGTGAGACTCAGCCGGGGTTGGGAGCCGCAGCGCCACTGAATTTCGAGAGCCTAGCGGCCCCGAGCAGCGTGGCCTCGATCAGTGTGCCCCCAAATAATTCTGCACCATTTAGGGCGACCCCATTGAGTGCGGACGCAAAGCCGTTTGCTCAGATCGAGCTGTCGGGACCCGTATCGCCTGCGCCATCAAGCCGCGCAAATTTGACCGCAGCCCCCGAGGCAAGCGCACAGCCGGCTGCCACACAACCTCTCGAGGCTGCCAATAGCGGCTCGCGGCAGGGCCTACAGTGGGTCGCGCGGAGCGCACGCTCACAGCAACCAAGCGACCCCCAGTCGGCACAGCCATTCCAACTGAGTGGATCGAATTTTGCGCCAACTAGGCCGGCACCATTTCCGACCGTGCCCGAGAGCCGCGCGAGCGAGACACGCAGCGGCCCATTTTCTCTGGCCAGCGCACAAGCCGCTGCGCACGACGGCGCTGCGCCCGCACGAGATAGCCAAGAAGCGTCGCGAGCCGTCTTAGCTTCGCTGGTATCCAGCCAAATTATCTCCGGTCACCCAGCCACCGCCGACGTGGGGCGCTCGGTAAATTCGATTGACAATCCGCCGGGCTGGCAGGCCATCGGCGAAGAACTCAGCCAGCGGCTTGGCAGGTGCGAAGCGTTGATCAACCGCAAAGCATATTTCTCAGCCCGCGAGGATGCTGAGTCAGCCATGCTGTATCTGGTGCGCGTGCTGGACCTAATGTCTAACCACTATTACAGCGAACCGGCTTGGCACGCTGCGTCGAAGGCCATGAGCGAAGCGGAAGATTTTTCCAACGCTCAACGGTTGACTTCCGATAGCGACTTTTTGCGGCGCATTATCTTGTCGCACGAGACGCCCGTGTTGAAGGATGCCGACACTACCACACTGGCCCCCATGGCGGCGGCCCAGCACTACCGTCAATACGCCGAAAGCAAACTGGTCGAAGCCGCTCAGGGGCACCCTTGGGCCAGCGAAGTGCTTTATGCCCTGGGCCGAAGTTACCAATCGCATGCGGATGCCACTCAAGCGGGCATGCAGCAAAACCTGCGTTGGCGAGCGATCACTTTGTATCGCGGGGCACGCGCCATCGCACCCGCCAATGCGACGGCTACCAACCAACTGGGCTTTGTGCTGCTGCAGATGGACCGTCCAGCGGACGCGCGAGAGGCCTTGGTGGCATCGATCAATGCAGCCCCGTCGCTGGCCGCCTACCAGAACTTGGTTGAAGCCAGCCGTCGCCTGGGCGACGCAAATACCGGCAACTGGGCCATGCAACAAGCCATGGCAAGCAACAGCCCACCCTCCGCCACGTCGGGCATACCTGAATTTCTCGAAGTCGACCCACGCACGTTCGCCGCCATGAGCCCCTACAGTATCGGCCCCAGCCCGCAGTCGCAAGATTCGCCGGCTCAAGCCTATCGCACTGCCTCCGCGATCATGACGAAGCAGTGAGTTAGACAGTCGCCATTCGCCCAGCACCTTCCATGCAAACGCTTGTACGAACCGTTCGTCTGAAAAGTTGAAGCCATGCTCAAACTCAAACTGCCCCGCATCCTGCTGGCAACCCTAGCCGCTTGTTCAATTTCCGCCGCCATGTCAACCGGCAGCCAAGCGCAAAGCGGTGGAGCGACCAGCGGGTCCAACAATCTCAACGGGCCGATCATACTTGACGTGACTCCTCATGGGCCGATGCCAGAACCTGGGGAGCGACTAGGCAACGTCAATCGCTGCGGCCTCGATGGTTGCAACTTGCCCACGCAACCTCAAGTCACTCCCGGTCTGTGCCAACCTTGTATGGTCGGCGTTGACTGTGCGGACAACACGGCCGAGCACCGGCAGGACTGGCGCGATCTGCATCGCTACAACTTTCAGCCCTTGGCGCATGGGGAGTATCTGGGCCCGATCCGCTTGCCGGCAACTGTCGACTATCGCGTTCGCGTGGGCGATCAAATGCGATTCATCTATATTTTGTCGCGGCAGGTGCTGGCCGACAGCTTCCCGCTACAAGTCGGCGACGAACTGCAAATCAATTCGTTGACCGACGAATCGATTCGCTTGGGAGACGTCACGCAGGGGAGGGGGGTTTCCATCCAGTCCGACGGCATGCTCTATCTGCGGTTGATCGGCCCAGTGCGAGCGGCCGGGTTGACCATTCCACAACTGCGTCGCAATTTGGAAGAGGCCTACAAGGGGAAAATTCTCAATCCGGCTATCGATATCATCCCCATCAAAACCAACTCGCTGTTGGAAGAGATTCGCTCGGCGGTAGTGGCCCGGGTCGGTCTCACCGGGCAGAGCTTCGTCGATCGCGTCCATCCCGACGGAACGTTGCGATTGCCCAAGCTGGGACCGATCTGCGTCCAGGGGATGACGCTCGACGAGATCAAGCGCGAAGTCAACTTGCGATACCGCGAAGTTGTCGCTGGCCTGGAAGTTGAACCCATTCTGGATGTCGAGGCGCAACACTTCGTGTTCGTATACGGAAAAGTCGGCCTGCCGGGGCGTTATGAACTGCTCGGCCCAACCTCAGTCACTCAGGCGCTGGCTATGGCCCAGGGGGCCATCCAAGGTGCAAACACACGCGAAATCGTCATTTTTCGCCGCGCCGAAGACTGGCGTTTGCTGGCCACGCGGATCGATATTCGCGGTGCCCATTTGGGTAAAGTCGCCACACCGGCCGACGAGATTTGGTTGCGCGATGGCGATTTGATCATCGTTCCGCCAACGCCCATCGCGCGCTTCGACAGTTTCGTATCACAAGTGTTTACCCAGGGGATCTACGGCATTTTGCCATACGCACAGATCGGCTCCGGTGCGACCGTGGGTGGCAACGGCGGCTTCGCGCGCTAGAGGTTGTGGCAGGACTGACGATACGCTGGTGCTCTGGGAGGACTGGATTGATTTGCCTGGTGTAAAAATGCTCGTATCGATTCAGTGGGATTAGCTTAACTAAGCTCAATCTGTGAACGAACGCGACTACTGAGCGCCCAAGCATAATTTCATGCGTATAACCAAGCATAATTTCATGCGTATAATTCGCCGCTTTGCCG
>CAKQNH010000385.1 GCA_934255105.1 uncultured Pirellulaceae bacterium | reverse complement strand
AGCGATGCGCACGCCTGGGTCGAAGGCTTGTTTTCTCAAGCCGATCTACGCGGTACCGAACTGGAACACTGGGCCACGCCTGTGGCAAACTATTGGGTTCGTTTTGATCCTACGCCGGCACGGCCAGAGGAGGCACCAGCCTCGCAGCAGGGACAGGCCATGGACTATGCGGAAAAGCTGTGGAAGGATTATGTCGTCGAGGGACAGAAGCTGGACAGCGAGGATTCGTTATACGCGCCGGTTTCGGCAGGCAGTGCGAATGCCTATGCTTCGATGGTGGAGCAATTCAACCAACTGCGACAGCAGACTTTCTTAGGCAAACTATGGGCTGGAATCGGTCGCATCGGATTTGCTTGGCAGGTGGCCATTCTGATCACTGCCGTCGGCAGCTTGGGGATTCTGCTCTGGCAGTCGATCATGCTCTTGCAACGCTTCGCTCCGCGTCTAGCCGGGCGGTTGGGGCTGCGGCGGCAGACGGCGGTTATTCAGCAAGCATTTTATGCGCGCTGCCTGGAACTGTTGGAAGGTTGTGGCTTGCGCCGCAAGTTGGGTGAAACTCCGCTCGAATTCACGCACCGAGCCAGCCTCGCTCTGGATGATGATGTAGCCGTCAACGACTCGCCCCCGCTTGCCGATTCGCTGGCCCGCTTAACGTCGCTATACTATCGCCTGCGTTTTGGCGATCATCAGATAATCTCACCCGCCGAACAACAAGATATCGATCGGGTCCTGCAGCGGCTCAGCGCAGTTAAAGTAACGCTTACCGCAATTCAAAAGTAGCCATGACAGGATGGTGGTCGCTCAAATCGAACTCGTCGATGCTGAGCGTTAGTCGTTGCGACCAATGCTCATAACCGTCGCGCTGGCCGCGAACGATCGCATCATCGAAGATCTCGATCTTCGCAAAGCACCAGTCCTCGCCAGGATCGTCGGTCGTCAAACTCTGGCTGACCAGAATGCGATCGAACTGTTTTTTCAAAAACGCATGAGTCGGTTGGGCTGGAACAGGGAGATAGGTGAGCAGATCGACCATGTGAGCGGTCTCTCCGCCGTTGGCAATGGCTGCAATTTCGCTGGCCGCAACCGCCTGCGCCTCGGGCTCGCCGACAACATGTTCCGTATTGAAATCACCTAGCAAGATCACGTCCTGACCGGATTCCAATTGAGGCGTCAGCCAGTGCAGCGCCAAGCGAGCTTGTTTGATGCGGATGTCTTCGGCCTGGGGGGTAGCTCGCAAGTGAATCGTCATCACTGTTAGCGGACTGTCTACGTTGTCCCAGCGGAATTCGCCGAGCAGATGTTTCGATAGGCTGTAGAACTGTTGGCTGTCATACATCCGCTTAGATTGTTCATGGCGACGATAGTTGACCAGGCCATGGCGGACTAACAGTCCCACATCCTGCTCCGTAAAGTGATCGCTGCCTGGGATGAACGCACCACGATACGTCAGGCCATGTTTCGTTTTCAGTCGTGCGGTGATCTCCGCGAGCGTGTGCTCGCTTTCGATCTCTTGCAAGGCGATGATTTCAGGCCGGTGCTTGGCCAAGACGGCTGCTACGCCATCGCGTTTCGCGTGCCAATAAGCCTGTGATGGTGCGGACTGGTCGATGGCCAGCGAGCTGCGATTATCTGCCGGGTTGTCATCGAACATCCATTCGACATTCCAAGTCATGACTCGCAGTTGTTGCGGTGCTGCATCGTAAGGCTGACCACGGGCGATAGGGCTGGTTGCTGCAGTCGTTAGAATTGCGAGGGCGAGATACAAGGCCACGCGCCGCATGAAGGCAGATCCGATGTTGGAGTTCGTGCTACAGTAGTGGGGCAGTTTTTTCATAGGTCAGTTTCCGCTCCTACACCATGAATCTAACAAAGTCGACTAGCACACGGGACCTGCCGGTTTAAAGGCGGGACGTCCACAATTGAAACTCAACGCGAAACGGCGGGCCTGGCGCGAGTCATCGCCCGAAAGCGAGCCGTTTAGATGAGGTGCGATCTACCCGCGAGCTATTTCGTCTGCGTCCCTCGTTCGGTTTCTGAACAGCATGTGTTGCCAGTTTGGTGTGGATTGAGGGGCAAGGCTTGGTTTATCTTCATGGGTGCTCGTTCTTGTTTGCGATGTAGAGCACGGCGTCACCCGTGAAGGGAGCTTTGAAGTGCCGTTTTCCACCGCCAGGGGCGGGCTCACCAAACGAGATAGTACCGTCAACTGGCTGCATCCACTCGACAGCCAGCTCGCCTTTGGTGGCCGTGAGGTCCACCGTTACCTCTCCGCCGTCGGGGAGATAGACTAGGTATTCACGGCCAGTCGCAGCAAGGCAGTAGTGGGTCGTGGAAAGCGTTTCCTGAGGTGTCATCGCCGCCAGGTTCATCCTCTTCGCGTAAGTCAGCGCGTAGCCTAAATTGCGTCGTACATCTTCCGCATCGTCCGGCAATTTAGGGCCCCATGTGTTGTCAGTGCCGTTATAGCTTCGATCGTAGGGGTCCATCCAGATCGGGTTATATCCTCGCAGGAAGCTTTTCCAGACCCACGCCTGATCTCCTCCAATTCCCCACAGATGGTCCGTGTCCAGCAGGATCACCTTCCTGCCGTCACTTGCCGGCGGATTCTTCCTGTAGTCGTATTTGTCGGGGTTGGGTGAAATCCAGTCAGCCGCACTTTCAAAAAGGATCTCCGAATCGTCCCCGCCGCCGTAACCTTGAGATGTCATACCCACTGGGTGTTGGCAGGGCTTACCCGCTTCGTATTCTTTGATGAAACGAATGAAATGGTATTGCCATTCTTTTGTGCTGCTTGTGGGGGCGAGCAGACGCGATTCATTGGAAATCTCGTAGAGGACGTTGTCAAGATCGTTGACTGTGTCGATGACCTTCCGCACGTAGGCCTCCTGAGCGGCGGTGACTGCGGCGGTAGCCAGCATCTGAATCTCCAGTCCCTTGCCATCTCCGTCTGGATCGCCGTTGATTCCTTGGACGTTGTTGTGAGCATTGAAGGGCTGGTCGTCCCAAGATGCGAACGTTAGAGCCCAACCCTCGAACAGCATGATGGACACGTAAATACCCCGCTTCCTGGCGGCGATTACTCGGCCGCGCAATCGTTCGAAGTAGGCCTCGTTGAACTGGCTCAAATCAAACCGAGGTTTGCCATCTAAAGCGTTGTTGGGGCCCGTGCGCAGCCAGGGGTGCGGAGCATAATAGCGGGGCGGATTATTGCCCACGGATGCCGCATGCATTTGCTCCGACCGCCATAGACGAATGAAATTGTGCTGGTGCTTCTGCAAAAAATCCAGGTAGCCTGTGTAGTCAAAAGCGGGCGGTGGATCGATGATGCCCCCATCCTGGAGGCTACTCCAAGTGTGCGATCCAGTCAGATAGACCGCCCGTAAAGAGCCGTCCGGACTCTTCGTCCCGTCCGTAAAATAACGTGGATTGGTGGGATGCACGCGGAGTGGCCCTGTGGCTTCACCTGCAATGCCTTGACTCACTGTCAGCAGGACGGCCACGAGGCAGAATGCTGTCCCTTGCCGCAGAAGCCAATGATTTATCGTGGATTGGCTTATTGATAGAATCTCTCGCTAGCATGGTTGTCTGTTCGGGCTGCGCCGCATGTACGCTATAGCGATCATAGTTTGGTCTTTTCTTCCGCAAGTACTGTACGACGAAAAGAATGGTCGAGCGGCCTCACGCCGCCAAATGCGGCGCGCGCGGCTACCTACTCGGCCTAACGACTTAACGACTTAACTACATAGCGACTTAACTACCTAGCCTCGGCAACGTGGACGTAGAGATGTCCGATGGCCGGTACACCGTGCTCGTCGGTGTGACTGACCCGCACCACGTAGTCCCCTGGCTGGGCAAAGCTGTGCGTGGTCGCCGCGTAACCATCCGCCGCGTGGACAACGGCATTGCCGTCGGACTTGACTTCTACAGTTGCGGTGCCATCCCCGAAGTCCCATTGCTCACCACCATGCCTGGTGTTGAAAGTCCGGACTTTGAATGTCAGGGGCATACCGGGCTGGATGTCTTGGGTGGGAAAATAATTGGCACTAATCGAGGGGACGAGGCGGTTTGGGTGCGCGCGGTCGATAACCACCACGGGGGCAAAATCGTAGCTCACGTGTCCGGCCTGGTCGCTCACCCGCAGTACTTCGCAGTAGCGTCCGGGCTTGTCGTATGTCCGTAGGAAAAGTGGGGTCGAGGCGGTGGTACCATCGCCGCACTGCCAGTGGTAGCCAGCGATTTCTCCAGAGCGGCTCCAGGAGCGGGTGCCATCGAGCGTCACGCTCTCGCCGGAAAAAATCACGTGGTGTGGGCGGGCTACGGCGATGATCTCGGGTTGATATTGCCGCACATACGACTCCCATAAAAATCCATAGCCCTCTTGTGTGCCCCACTTCCCAGATGGCTGGCGACACTTGATTTCAAAGTGCAGATGGGACCAACCACCGCTGCCACCCTCTTTTCCCAGCAGACCGATGCGGGCACCTTGGGGCACAATGCGGCCTGGGACCAACTGAGAATCAATTTCTTTCAAATGGCTATAGCGGTAATACCATCCGCGACCATCGACCAAGTAGACCACATCGTAGCGGGGGGCTACGGGCGTATCGTCGCGATGCCCTGCGAGCACCTCATCGCCTACCGAGACCACCAGGCCTTCGGTAGCTGCAATCACTTCGACCAGTCCTTCGCTACCGCCAATATCCAGACCACTGTGATAATAAATCTGTTGTTTGCCCGCCCGCTCGCCACCATCCACGTACACCGGGTCATTGGCCATTTGCGTGTCGGTAGCAAACCACTTCTGCTTGACGGGATAGACAAACGTTTCAGGGCGGACTAGCGGTGAACGGGCTGGCCAGAGTCGGAACCTGGCGGCTTTATCGAGTCCCCAGGAGGCTGGAGTGCCTTTGTCGTTATAACCGCTGGTTACTGGGCAGTCGACTTGCACGCCGCCTATGGTCTGGGGCAGGTGATACGTAGCCGAAACGAGCTGACCCCGCTGCCCGTTGACCTCGATAGTTACCTCGGCGCGGCGCACGGCCTGCAATGCGTTATCTCGAGTCTCTTCGAGGGCGAGTAATCTGATGGTAGCCTGCGAGCCATCGGACAGGGTTACCTCCGCCGACTCGCCGATGTCCAGGTCGACCGCGCGCAAGAGTGGTTCTATAGACTGCGCGATGGCCGCCGCGTCTTCGCCAGCGGGAACGTGAGTCGCCGGCAAGCAGATAAGTGCCAAGGCGAATATTGCTCGTATAGGAATTATTGCTCGTATAGGAATCTTCACGGTTAACCTTTCAGCATGATGAATACTGATAGTGTACCATGTCTGGTGCTGGCGCTTATGCACTGTACAGCCTTGCGATGCCCTAAGAAGGCGACTGGCTGCTCCCCCCTGCACTTCCCGCTTTGACTCTGCTATCGATCTCACGGAGAACCAGATGATGACCACCTGCCTGCTTCGACTTCGTACTCTGGCCGTAGCTCTACTTTAGAGCAGCGGGCCGCTGCCGTACGCACTGGCCGACGAGC
>CAKQNH010000384.1 GCA_934255105.1 uncultured Pirellulaceae bacterium | reverse complement strand
CTCCAGCGCAAACCCAACGACCCACTGATGGCCGCGTTTGTTCTGTGCGGCCATTGCCACGACATCGGCCGTTTCGACCAATTCGAGCGTCAGCGGGCGGCCGTCTTTGGCGATCTTGGCCGAATGCACGCGGCGCGGCATGTAGTCACAAGGCGCGGCGGCTCCGATCAGCCCATCGTGCTGCGGGAAATGCTCGACCACCGCAGCTAACATGTCGTCGGTCGTGTCTACGGCAATCACCTGAGCCGAGCTGGGGTAGTCGACGGAGACTGGACCGGAGATGACAGTCACCTGATGCCCCAGTGCGATGGCTGCTTCCGCCAAGGCGGCACCCATTCGGCCGCTACTGGCATTGGTCAAGTAGCGAACGGGATCGAGATACTGCCGCGTAGGGCCTGAGGTAATAAGGATTTTTGCCATAGCTCTCCTTGATTTTCAGTTCTGACCAGGTGTTAGTTTATCAGCCATGGCTGCCATGATCTCTTCTGGCTCGGCCATGCGGCCAGAGCCTAGCTTGCGGCAGCTCAACCATCCGCTATTGGGGCCAACCAACTCAACTGAGTCGCTGCGGAGCGTCGCTACATTGCGTTGCACGCTGGGTTGATCCCACATGGGGGCGCTCATAGCCGGTGCCATCAAAACGGGACACTGACAAGCCAAGTAGAGCGTGGAGATCAAATCGTCGGCCAGCCCCAGCGCGCAGCTCGCCAGGATGCGGGCTGTAGCGGGAGCGATAATCAACATATCGGCGCCTTCGGCCAGTTCGATATGTGGCCCCAGCGGGAAACGCGGATCATAGCTATCGATGGTCGGCGGGCGCCCGCACAGGGCGGCGAAGGTCGCCGCCCCGACAAAGTGCGTGGCACCGTGGCTCAGCACGACTTCCACGTGATGCTGGGCTTGCACCAAGCGACTGACGAGCACCGCCGTTTTATAGGCGGCGATACCGCCGCCGATAGCGACCACGATACGCCGCGAGTTCATAATTCAAGCGAATCCATATCCAGCAGATCGCCGTCATGCTGTTCGGTCGCCAGCGCCATTTCGTCAGGCGCGCTAAGAAAAATCTTATCCTGCAGAATTTCTTGCAGGACGATTTCCATCTTGTTTTCCGGTGGGTTGTCCACCAGCGGACGACTGCCGCGGTTGAGCTGCACCAGTCGTTTTTGAATCAACGTCGAGAGCTTAAAACGGCCGCCGACTTTGTTGACGATCTCTTCTTCTTTCAATTCATCTAGCATGTAGTTTCCCTAGCAATATTGGTGTAAGGTGTGACAGATTTCCGATGCGGATAGCTGCACTTGGCGGTTGATCACCTCGTGCTTGTAATGCTTCAATGCTTGTAATTCCTCCGCAGCGACTTCCAATCGCCGCTGGATCGCTTGTTCGTCATCCGTGCCGCGGCGCCGCAGCCGAATGGACAATTCCTCCAACGAGCCAGGATGCACAAAAAAACTGACCGCATCCGGCCGCTGTGCCATGACGCTCAAGGCACCTTGAACGTCAATTTCCAGCAACATCCATTTGCCATTTTTTAGGCCATGTTCGACTTGGGCGAGAGGCGTGCCATACCAATCACCTCGTCCAAAAACTTCTTTGCACTCCAAAAATTCGCCCGCTTGCCGCATCCGTTCGAACTCTGCGTGGCTGACAAACTCGTAGTCGCGACCGGCCACTTCGCCAGTCCGCTGCTTGCGTGTCGTCACCGATACGGCCAGCTCGATCGGCAGCGAGCAGTTTGCGAGCAATTCGCGAACTACCGTGCTCTTGCCCGCTCCCGAAGGGCCGGACAAGATAATCAGGTGTCCCGTCTTGGGAAGCTTCGTATCGCACCGCACCGCAGTTCCTCCTGAGAGCTCGGCAGATTCATAGCTCGGCTCCGCCGTTTTGTCGCCGCTTTCGTCTGCTCTCCCACCGCACTCTTGGGGCGCGCGATGCGTCTTTACAGTCTGAGTCGTGTGGCGGCTGAGTTGGTGAGCCATGGCTACTCCACATTCTGCACGAGTTCGCGCATTTGTTCTATGATAGTCTTGATATCCACGACGCGCTGAGCAATTTCAGCATCCCCGGCCTTGGAGCCGATCGTATTGGCTTCGCGAAACAGCTCTTGGATCAGGAAATCCAGCTTGCGGCCTTGGCTTTCTTCGGCCTCGAGCAGTTTTTCAAACTGAGAGAAATGGCTGCGCAATCTCACAATTTCTTCGCGGATATCGGCCTTATCAGCCATGATCAAAACTTCGCGGGCCAAGTCGGCCTCCGGCAGTTTGGCTCCCAAATCCGATAGCACGCTGGCTAGACGAGCCTCTAGTCGATGGCGATACTCCTCCACCACATGCGGCGCACGTCGTTCGATATCCGCCGTCAACTCGGCCAGACAGGACAATTGACGCTTTAGCTCGTCCCCCATCGACTGGCCTTCTGCGCGGCGCATCCCGTTGAGGCACTCGAGTGTCTCAGCAATCGTGGACATCACCTCCGCGACCAACTCTGCGGGGGTGGCCTCGCCATCATCCTGACTATGGCTTTCGTCGATGACACCTGGCAACGGCAGTAGATCGCGCAGGGCGACTTTTCCGTCTACACCTAGCTTGGCAGCCAGCGTCTGGCACTGCTCGACATAGCTCCGAATCACCGGTTCGTGCAATTGGAAACGATTGCTGGAAAGCGTCCCCGAGAGCTGAACATTGAGCTGCAGCGAACCGCGGCGGAGCGTCTTACGCACCAAGGTCTCGATCTGCGGTTCGAGTCCACGCAGGCTATCGCAGGTACGGATCTGCACCTTCAAATGGCGATTATTGACCGCGCGCACTTCCGCAGCGATCTCCGCCGCACCATAAGCGCGCCGCCCCTGTCCCTGTCCTGTCATGCTCAGTAGCACGGAGTTCCCTCGCTGTGGTCGATGCCGCTGTGAATAACTATTTCCCTCTCGATCGCTACGCCCAGCCCTGTGCAAGAGCTAACCCCCAAACATTTCCCGCTCCCCTCGGCACAACGGGAGAGTCGAGACCTGACATCAGTCTCCCCCTCGCCCGGTAATGTATTTCCCGGAGTTATGTTTCTCGGAGATACGGGAGAGAGAGGATTGCGGGGGTGAGGGGCTGGACTAAAGCTCAAAATAATCAGGAAACATCTCTACGGATTTTTGGCTGCATCTTCAACCGCTGCCTCCTCGGTAGCCGCAGCATCCGTTGCAGGCGCGAGTTCCAACGGCGGTGCGACCGCGCCGCTCTCGGGAGCGACACCGTTCTCGGGAGCGACACCCGCCGGCGGACTGGTATCTGGGATAGCGAGTTCAGTCGTAGCGTTCTCCGCTGGGCCGGTCGTGGACGAGCCCATGAGCGGATCAGTGGACGAATCCGTGAGCGGGGCAGTGGTCGAGGTCATGCTACCAGGTGGACGCGCATCCAAACCGCTACCAGGCAAGTCGCGGTCTCGAAGAAAAAACACGGCACCCGCGCACAGAATGATCCATACGGCGGCGACCACGATGGTGATGCGTGTAAATAGATCGCCCGCCTTGGTGCCAAACGCGCTCTGTCCGCCAGCGCCACCCAAGGCTCCCGTGAGACCGCCACCGCGACCCCGCTGGACCAAGACCAACATTATCAGAAACATCGACGTAATGAAGATGCTCATCCCAAAAAAGTACTGTTTGAACTCTGCAATCAACAGCATGACCATTTCCTTAGGCAATGAATGACTTTTGAATTTTTCAGCGGGCTGCGGCCACGATCGCAGCAAAACTGTCGGCCTTCAACGCTGCGCCACCCACCAGAGCCCCGTCGATGTTGGGTTGTCCCATGAGTTCAGCGGCATTGTCCGGCTTGACACTGCCACCATATTGAAGGCGAATGGCATCAGCCACGTCGACTCCAAATAGTTCGGCCAGCAGCTTGCGGATCTGCGCATGGACATCTTCGGCTTGGGACGGCGTGGCGGTTTTGCCCGTTCCGATGGCCCACACGGGCTCATAAGCGACCACAATTCGGGCAGCCTGCTGGGGAGTCAACCCAGCCAGCGAGCCGCGGACTTGCGATTCGATTACCTTGGCCGTAGCGTCCTCCTCGCGCTGGCTCAACGTTTCGCCCACGCACACGATCGGCGTCAGGCCATAGCTCAAGGCAGCCTTGGTCTTGGCGTTGACCGATGCGTCCGTTTCGCCAAACAACTGGCGGCGTTCGCTGTGCCCCAAGATGACGCAACTGCAGCCCACATCTTTGAGCATCGGTCCGCTTACTTCACCAGTAAAGGCTCCCTCTTTCTCTGGCGACATGTCCTGTGCGCCCAGCCCGATTTCGAACCCTTGCAGTGCCTCAGCCACTTGTGACAGGTAGACTGCCGGTGGACACAGGGCGACCTGCACGTTGTCGTCGTTAGGTAGTAGCGCCGCCAATTGGTGCGCCAAGTTTACAGCGGACTCGCACAGCAGGTTCATCTTCCAATTGCCGGCGATAAATGGCTTTCTCAATGTTTCTCTCCAGATTGTTTGCTCGAAATGGTTTTGCCAAATAGTTCGGCCAGCTTTTTCATCTGTCCCATCAATTCGCCATACTGTGCAGGCAGCAAAGCTTGAGGACCATCGCTCTTGGCCTCTTCGGGGCAGTCGTGAACTTCGATATGTACGCCATCGGCTCCGACGGCCAGCCCGGCTAAGGCACAAGCCGGAATTAGATCAGGGCGTCCCGTCGCATGGCTGGGGTCGACAATGATCGGCAGGTGGCTCAACAACTTGGACAACGCCACGGAAGCCACGTCATACAAATTGCGCGTCGCACTGTCAAAGCCTTTGACGCCTCGTTCGCACAGGACCACCGCAGAATTACCCTGGCTCAACACGTACTCGGCACTCATCAGCAGATCGGTAACGGTGGCTGACATACCGCGCTTGAGTAGCACGGGGCGGTGTGTTCTGCCCGCTTCCGTCAACAGTACAAAGTTCTGCATATTGCGAGCGCCGATCTGGAGCATGTCGGCGTATTCAGCTACGACTTCGACGTTGCGTGGATCGGTGACTTCGGTCACTACAGGCATCGAGTGCTTGAGGCCGGTGTCGCGTAGAATCTTCAGCCCTTCCACCCCAAGGCCTTGGAATGCGTAGGGGCTGGTGCGAGGTTTGTAGGCACCGCCGCGAAAGATATTCGCGCCGCTGGCCCGCACGGCCGCAGCGATGCGGTCCATCCGCTCCGGCTCTTCAACCGAGCAAGGGCCTGCAATCATAGCCAGCGATCCGCCCCCCACTTTGACTCCAGACACATCCACCACGCTCCCTTGCGGGTGGGCGTCGAGACTGGCCAGCTTATACGGGGGCAGGACGGGAATGACGTCAGCTACACCAGTAATCGCCCTTAAAGGCGTCTCGCGCAGCAATTCTTCGTCTCCAATGATTCCTACGATCGTGCGGAAGGTCCCACGGCTTAAGTGCGCGGTCAAGCCCATGGCCTCCACGCGCTGGATCACGTGGTCCACCTCCTGGTCGGTAGCTCCATTGCGTAATATCAGTATCAACAGCGGGACCTTGGCAAGTATGGAAGTCGTTGG
>CAKQNH010000383.1 GCA_934255105.1 uncultured Pirellulaceae bacterium | reverse complement strand
ACCACAAAGTCACTCGCCCCTTCAACCAGCGGATTCTGAAGATTGGTCGCAGGCAGATGCCCCGCCACGATCCCAAATGGACACGGTGGCACGGCCAGTTTGTCTTCGAACTCAGCCCACTGAGGACCTAACTCCAATCCAGACTGTCCAGTCACCCAGCCGAACACCCTGGATTTTGATAGCTGTCGAGCGATCGCGGCACCGTGATTGGGCGGCCCCAGCATGACCACGTGCTCGATGCGTTGCAGCGTTGCTTGGTCATCCGCGCGCTGCCAGTCGCCGATTGCATGGCGTATGACGATGTTACCCATGCTATGGCCGACGAAGCTCAAACGAGTGTCGGCGGGCAGACCTGCGATCAATTCACGCAGTGCGGCCGCATGTTCACCAATACTGTCGCGCGTGCTAGCATATTCGAAATTGATAATTGGGATCTCAAGTGTTTCCGACAAGCTTTCTTCCAGTTCGTCCATCGACGACGCGGAACGCATGAGCCCGTGCAAAAGTACGATAGCCCGCTTCCCTTGGATCGCGTCGCTCAACCCTTGTTGCTGCAGGACCGATTCGCAAGCAGCGCGACTTCCCCAAGCATGCCGCACGTTGTTCGGGTCCAGCAGTCGCCAGTGGCCCGTCAAAACGTTTTGCTGCACGGTCCAGCCCTCTCGCCATACGTGGTCGGTCCAGATCTGCTTGCCGCCGAGCGTCGGTAGTTTTAGGTTGAGCCAATGCGGCTGTGGGTCGTCCTGTGAGCGTGCCATCGGTGAAGCCCAACTGAAGCAGGCGAGAAGTAAAATGAAGATCGAAAGCGGACGTGGCATAGTGCGGTCGATGTAAATATATAAATAAATATATAGGTAGAGTTTAACCCGGATTATCGATGAGTATGCGGAATGAGCATGTGTTCGTGTATGGTACCCTAAAGCGAGGCCAATGCCGAGAGGATTGTTGGCCCGTCGCGCCCTTGAGCATCGAACCTGCCTGGACGTTGGGAAGCTTGTGGGATCTGGGCCCGTACCCCGCGTTGCTGCTCGGCAGCGACCGAGTGCTGGGCGAGCTATGGAGCTTTGCGCCGAGCGATCTGGCCGCCGTGTTCGAGGTGCTCGATCGAATTGAGGGGACCAATCAGCCTGGGCTGCCGAACGAATACGACCGAGTGCAAGTGCCAGTAACTAGCTGGGGGCGAGGTGAATTGGTTGCTAGCACCTATCGCTATGCCAATTATGATATCACCTGGCACTCAGAGCCAATGATCGCTAGCAGCCTAATTGATGGCCAGCTCTATGTGCAGTGGCCAAGTGCGTTCAGTCGTCATACAACTGGGCCATGGCCGCAATCGTCTGCTTGATCTCCACTCGACAGTGTTCGGGTGACAGGATTTCCGCTTCGGCACCCAAACGCATCACGCGCTGAATGATCTCGACGTCGTGAAATGCGGTCACGGTCAGCCTCACACGTCCGTCGGGTTGTTCTGTCATGCTTTGATCCGCGTGCCAGGGATCCTCCTGGACCCAGCGTGCGGCCTGAGGCGACAAGCAAATAACGTAGGTCTTGGATTCTGCGCCGCTGAAGATCCCCACCGATTGGCCCAGGTGAGTGGGCAGATCGATGGCGTCGTTGGGCTTATACCAACTGTCGAGCGCCTTGGCACTGAGAAAGCGGTCGAGTTTCCAGTGCTTCAGTCGCTCGGATCCCTGGCCGTCGCGGCGTTCCTCGGTGGCCACGACATAGATACTAGATTGGAACAGCGCCACGCCATAGGGCTCGATGGTCCGCAGCGACGCCGTCCGTCCGGGGACTTGGTACTCCATCTCCAAGTGTCGGTGTTCCTGGATGGCGCGATTGATGGTTTTGAGCATCCCCTGATGCTTTTCATAGGTTTTGGTCGGCAGACCCAGCACGTACAGAGTGCGGCGATAGCGCTCGTAGTGTTCCCACACAGCGTCCGGAAGTTGTTCGCGGACCTTGTTCCAGAATGATTCGATACCGCTCCAGAACTGCGTACCGACCAGCGGCAGCATCAGGTCGCGGCCCATCGATAGAGCGATCAGTTCACTGGCTGTGGTGGCGATTCTCTGCAGCCCTTTGTCGCTGCGGCTGAGCTTCCACACGCGTCCGCGCTGCGTCTCTTCGTCGGTGATTGGCAATCCCGCAGCAGTCAACGCATCGATGTCTCGGCGAATACTGCGCGTATGCAGCGAGGTCAGCCCAAGCTCGTCGACAATCGAGTCGCGCAGCTCCTCCAAGGTCGCACCGTAGCGCAGACGCTCGAGCACTTGTAAGATTTTATGTTGGCGGATCAGTTGTTCGTTGCGGGCCATTGGGCTCCATGCCTACTAAATTGCTGTCGCGTGTATTGAGTGAGTGGCCTAAGCTTCCAGCTTGCAAATCTTGAGTGGTGGGAGCTGGAAGCTTACAAATCTTGACCGCAAGCTGGAAGCTTACGCCACGTGCTTGGGTCACTGCATCGACTGCTGCAAAACCTCCTCGGCCACGTAGATCGGCAGCGGCGGATTGAAGGTCACGGCTACCGCGATGGCGTCGCTGGGGCGGGAATCTATTTCGATCAGCTCTTCGCCACGCCGCAACTGTAGCTTGGCAAAGTACGTGTGCTCGTGCAGCCCGCTAATGGCGACGCTCTCCAGCGTGGCACCCAGCCCAGTTGCTACTGAGACAATGAGATCATGCGTCAGAGGCCGGGGGGGAGTGTAATCCTCTTTGACCCGACGGTCGATGCTGGTCGCTTCGAAGATGCCGATCAGGATTGGGAACTGTCGCTGGCCGTCCACCTCATGCAGATAAATGACCTGATTGTCACTGATCTCGCTGATGATGATGCGAGCAAGTTGCATGAGCACCGGCATGAACTAGATTCCTGAACGGGTTAGCATCGTCGAAATTGTAAGCTGCGCCCAGTTCGCCGAACCGAGTGGTTCCAATTGGCAAATGCCACAGCGGCAAATAAAGAGTATACCGCTGGGGGGGCTCCTCGCGAAGCTGTCATCGCGAGGAGCCAGCCATTTTGCGCGCACGGGCGGATTTACGAGTACGCCCGGTCGGCTGACCACGCACTGGTCGCGACTGCCCAAATCGGGGACGGTCAATGAAACTAGTCAATACGGCTAGCAGCAAGGCAGCGAACAATCCGTAATCCGCCACTCCCCCGTACACACAGGCTACCAGGACTCCGCAGGCGATCCCCACAGGCCGGGCTGCACGAACGGTCAACAACCAAAGGGCCAGCATCTGCACCACGATCACCATGTGCGTCAGCGCATTGATCCAGCTCGCCTGGCCGCGCAGTAGTTCGCTGCTGAGCCAGTTCGATCGGCCAGCGGCCGCTAGCCACCAGACGGCTTCGCCACGCCACCAGACCAGGCTACCCAACTGCGATAGCAACCCTGCTGCGACCAATAGCCACCAATGGGTTTGCAATAAACGCAGCGCCAGGCCCGCACTCCACTTATTGTCAGTCGTTTGCAAATGGCGGGTGAGTGGCACCCCTGGCTCGACGATCAGATAGCCCAGACAAGCGATCAACGTCGGTTCCACCAAGCCCGAGAGCGCGACTAAGCGATTGGCCCAGGCGATGGCCCATAAGAATAAAACCGTCGACTTCAGCCTGCCGCCGATCCCCGAGGCGGCCAACAGCGACAGCGCTACTCCGACCACCAACCAAGCGCGCATCCAGCCAGCGGATTGAGCCAGCCACAGCGGCGACCAGACCTGCCACACGGGCGTCTGGTCGGCGGCCAGCATCTGTGCCGACAAAGGAGCTTGCAACAGCCCATCGGTCGAGAACCAAACGGTCGCGCTATTCCAGAAACTTGCAAACCACACTGCTGAAACCAAGCAGATGGCGATCCGCGGCACAGTCATGCACGCGCGGGGACGCGGCTCAAACCAGAAGTGGTTCCAACCGCAGAGCACATCGCGGATCACGGCAACTCCTTGCTCAAACCTACCGGTTTAGCGGTTCGCAATGCGTCCTGCGCGGGAACTAGGCTCAGTCGTTGGCTGCCTGCGCCCTTTGGGGATCCCAAGTCATCCAACCGCACGACGCTGGCGCTATAAATTACGTTGGGCTGGAATATCTCATCCCCTGGCTCTCGCAAGTTTCCAGCGAGCGCCAGATCTTCATCGTAGCTCAGGACTTTAGCTGTCGAAAAACGCACCGCCTGATAACGCTGGCCCGACTGTCGCTCCGCCAATTGAATCGCTCGGGCGGCAAAGTCGGACAGGATTTCGCTATCAGCATCTGCGCTGGCGGTCAGAGCCAACCAGCGGCCTAAGTTATGCCAACGCGTGTCGCTGACTCCTGCTTGTGCGCGAGCATTGTTAAACAGGCCGCTTAAGGCCAGCGGTTGCCAGGTGCCTGCTGACCGGTCCGCCTCGCCGCCCGTAGTCTCAACTTGCAGTTCGACCGTTAGTGGCCAATCAAGCGGTTCGGCACGTGTGAGTTCCAGCGGCAGGGCGTGATAGTACTGATGCGTGGCGTGCAAGTATGGCCCGACCACTCCCAGTATCCGCCCCTGGAGATAGCTGGGGGCCAAATTGCTGGATAACGCCAACAGCAAACTGAAGCCTTGGAGAATAATAGCCAGCGACAGCAGGCCACGCAGGCCCCGTGCTGGCAATTCACTGGCTGGCAATTCACTGGCTGACACATCACTGGCTGGCCCATCACCGACTGGCAATTCAGCCGACTTCAACTCACTGACAGGCAAATCTCCCTGGCCCAAGTCCTCGCCGACAGATTGCTGAGGCGCGGAGTGCTCAGGGCCGACAACCTTGGCGGCAGAAGCTGGCTGCAATCGAGCCGCACGCGCGGACGCGTGCGTTGAACCAGGCGTATTGAATTGCGAACTTCTGCGTTTCGCCATGCATGTCACATTGCAGTAGAGGTCAAATTCGTGTTGAGCGAATCGTTTCTACTAGTTACCGGTCGAGACAAACTTGGCACCGTCACCGGGGAGTAAGCTGGCAACCTGTTCAACGAACAGTTGGTCAGCCTCGCTCAAGCGGCGAAGGGGAAGCGTACAGTAGTTTCCATTTTCTTTCAGTAGACGCACGCCGTCCGCTAGGATGACTACGAGCTTGGCATCTACTTGAAACAATCCGGTGTTGTCGTGCCATGTTCGAGTTGATTTAAACAGATCAACTTCGGGCTGGGTGGTTACCGGTGCAGTAGCTTTGGCTTCGGTTCCGGTTTTGTCAAGCGTGCTTGGCGTGCCGAACAGGTCGTACAAGTCGTTGTTAGCCGAAGTTGGTTGGCCAAACAGATCTTCGGTTGCTTCGCTGGCGTCGCTGGTATCGGGCGTAGCGGGCGTACCGAACAAGTCGTCAGCCGCTTCAGGCTCAGCGGCCGGTGCTGGGGAATCGAACATGTTGTCAGCATCGGCATCGGGAGCGGGCTGACTCTGGAACACATCGTCGCTTGGCAATGCGGGAGCGTCGGTTGCTGGCTGGCTAGGCGTCCCACACAGATCGTCGTCTGCGGCGGGGGTCGCCGGTGCTGCATCAGCCCGCGGGGTGCCAAACAGGTCATTGGCGTCGGC
>CAKQNH010000382.1 GCA_934255105.1 uncultured Pirellulaceae bacterium | reverse complement strand
TATGTGCAGGGTGCTGATTCGGAAGCCTATCAATTGGCTCGCGAGCTGCTCGACGACAATTTGACGCAAGAGCAGCGGGAAGAACTGATCGCAAAATGGCCCCAGTATGCGGCTCAAATGATTACTGCATTGACGTCTGACATGCCGGACGATGTTGAGGAGGAATACCGCCGAATCCCTTGGATCTGGCGCGTAGCGATTGCGGCCGGAAAGCGGAATCAAGCGGAGGAGATTCTGGAAGTTCTCGACGTCAGTCTGCCCCAACTCCAACAACCGCTGACCGATTGGCAGGCCGTTGTCCTAGGAGGCGGATTGATCAACGGAATCAGCCAAACGGGCGATTGGCCACTTGACCGTGTGCAGCGACTGATTTCTGGCAATGGACCGCGCGTCGCACGCTGGGCTCAAGCAATTTCGCAGGCCTCAGAGATGTCAGACGATGCGCAGGTTCGCCCTGGGACTCGCTATGATGCCCTGCGCATGATCGCGCTAGCCCCCTGGGCGGAGCACGGCGAGCAATTGGCTGGCTACTTGACCAATGCCAACGGGGAGCTGCAGATGGGTGCGGTCAGTGGTCTGTCCGATATGCCTGCTGCCGAAGCGGGGCAAGCGATCCTGAATGCCCTCCCCAACTTGAGTTCAGGCAATCGGGAATTGGCCCTGGATGCCCTCCTCCGCACTGTTCCACGCATCCAACGGTTGCTCGCCGCAATCGAAGCAGGTGCTGTCAAACGCGAGTGGCTAGGAGCTGAACGCATTAAACAATTGCGCGAGCACAAAAATCCCGAAGTGCGCAAACAAGCGGCCGAGGTGCTCGCCGGAGCAGAGTAACACTCAAAGTATGCAATGAGTTTACCCCTGAGCGACCCTAGGTGTGATAGACTGGAAGACCATCAACTCCTGGACCGCATGGCTCCTCTCGATTTCTCATCAACTATCAGGTTCCGACCATGCCTGAACAACACCTAATATTTGCCGTGCTGGCGGTACACCATGAGCTAATTAGTGCGGCAGAATTGCTAGTCATTTTTTCTGATTGGCTCGAGGACAAATCTTACTCGCTGACCGAGCGCGTGGTCCGACAAAGTACCATGTCGGTTGCAGATCGCGAGCTGATCGAACAACTGGTAGCTCAGCGGCAATCGCGCGGCAACGGGGAGATAGGCCTAGCGCTCGCGAATTTCACGGACGCCCATTCGCTCCGCGCTGCAATGACTAAATTGTCTAGGGGAGATGCCGAGACATCGAAAGCCGTCGAAAGGTTGTTGTCTCCACCCCTTCAAACGGTCTCCGAATTGCGGACATGTGTCGAACGGTCGTCGGCGGTAAAGGTGGAACGGCAATTCGGTGCAGGGGCCAATCGCTTTCGCATCGTCCGCGAACATGCGCGGGGCGGCTTAGGAGTGGTCTTCGTGGCCGAGGACCTGGAATTGAAACGTGAGGTAGCTCTGAAACAGATTCGCCCTGACAAGACGGGTTCAACCGCGTATCGCGCGAAGTTCTCACAAGAGGCCTCGGTCACCGGACAACTCGAACACCCAGGCATCGTCCCTGTCTATACCTATGGAACGGACGATCAAGGCCAACCGTTCTACGCTATGCGACTCGTTCACGGCGAGGATCTTCAGTCGCGGATCAAACAGTTTCACTCCGATCAAACCGCACAGCAGCGCCGGTTTGATGGTCCCGAACTGCGTGGTCTGTTGCGGCACTTCGTCGATGTCTGCAATGCGATCGACTACGCTCACGATCGCGGCGTGCTGCATCGCGATTTGAAGCCTAGCAATATCATGTTGGGCAAGCACGGTGAGACGCTGGTGGTCGACTGGGGGCTGGCTAAACCGTTGGGGGTTTATCCCAAGTCGATGAGTGAACAAGGGGCCGAATCGTCCAGAGAACCACTCGTTCAGTCCGACTACTCGGACGATTCGCGAACGCAGTATGGCAGTTTCGTTGGCACGGCAGCCTACGCATCCCCCGAACAGTTGCGGGGAGAGCTCGATGCGCTCAGCCCCGCATCGGACGTCTATTCATTGGGAGCTATCCTCTATCACCTGTTAACCGGCAAACCACCTACCAGCGGCCAAGGTCACCGAGCGCTCGCCCGAGCGTTCGTCGAGGGTCGCGCGATTGAACTGTCGTTTGGCAGAGAGGTTCCTCCTGCGCTGCGTGCGATCTGCCTCAAGGCCATGTCGCCCAGTCCGGCTGATCGCTACCAGAGCGCACTTGCTCTGCGCAGCGATATCGAACTCTGGTTCGACGATGCCCCCGTCTCGGTGTACACCGAACCGCTCTTCCGTCGCGCCGTGCGCTGGATGCGTCAGCACCCCAAAACGATCGCGGGCTTGTTCTCCGGCATTCTCATCGCAGCCGTCAGCGCTGGATTGGGATCATGGTTCGTAAACCAAAAGAATGTCGAATTGATCAGCGCCCAGCGGGCGATCGAGCAGGCGCTGCGCAAGTCGCTGATCTCCGAAGCCGGTTTGCAGCTCAAACAAAAGGATGAAGTGGGCTGGAGTTGGCAGGGGATAGAGAACCTGCAACAAGCGGCGGCATGGATTCCGTCCGCCGCCGAGGCAGCAACCATGCGCTCGCATTGGCTGGACTGTGAAATCGGACTCGACGCGCGGTTGACGCATACGATTCCTGGTCTTTGCTGGTACAAGTTTTGCTTTAGCCCAGACGGAAAGTTGCTGGCCGCGGGGGAACTCAAGGATGACATCGTCGTGGATGTCCGCGTCTATGATACGAGCACCTGGGAACCGGTCAAAAACTTGAGCATCGTCGACCGGCCACTCGAGCGTGTATCGCGTTTCTTTCAAGGTAAAAAGCCTCAGGAAGGAACCAATACGCTCCAGTTTAGTCCCGACGGCCGCTGGCTACTCGCCGGCACACGCCAGGGGCGCATGGTCGCCTGGGATGCATCCGACGGATTTGAGAGCCAGCACGACTGGAATGCCTACGAATCGGGCGCAGTTCGTGGAGCCGTATTTACGTCCGACAGTTCTAAGATTGTGGCCATTTCTGATCTGAAACAAAACTATGAATTGCGAGTTTGGGAATTGGGTGCGAATCAGTGGCGACGCATCGACTCGCCCTTTCCCACCAGTTGGGCTTCGCAACTGTGGGCGGAACATCAGGGGCGGATTGCGCTAGAAGTGGACGGCATCGCGCACTGGTTCGATAGGTTGACGCTGGAACCCACCGCGCCACATTTTCCATCGGACAAGCTCTACCAGACAGTTGGACACTCGGGGATGACTATGGCGAGTGTCAGCGGAACTCACGAAATCGCTATCGATGCGCCTTGGACGGGAGGTAGGAATCTGCTGACGGGGCCGGCACTCGAGAGATTTGCAGAGAGATCCATCGAGTCACTAGGCTTCAGCTCTAACGATCGGATTTTGGCGATTCGAGGTAGCGCTCGATTTGCCATGCTACTTCGGGCGCAGGCTGGCAAGCTGACTCATATAGACATCCCCATTCCAAGTCGCGACGGCACTCCGCTGTACGAGTTTTCGCCCACCGAATTGAAACTGGTGAGTGCGGCGACAGAGAGGCTGGAGGTCTACGAGGTACGTCCCATGCCTGACTACTTCCAACGACTCGTGGCCGACGGGTGCAATCAGGTACACGATGTGTGCTTCGACGCTGAGCGACTGTGGACGCTCGCCTCGACCAACCAAGCCGAGGAGACCGTTTATCAGCTCCGTGGCTACGATCGTCAGTCTTATGAACTACGGCGCGTGGTCTCGATTCGCACCGCTGTTGCTCCCTTCGGGCGAGCGCGTTTTCTGCCAACGATCGCGCTGCAAATCCATATCCCCAACGTGGCTTGGCTGGAACTTTCGCCTGATAGCGGCTTGACTCCGCTACCGGCGCAGACGGGGACGACGGTTGACCTCAAGTTGCGAACGCTCCCAGCTCCCGCCCTGCAACCGCACCTGCTTGTCACCTCGCAGCAGGCTGCTGACAACCTGTTGGTAAACGCTCTGCAGGATGCCTTCGAACTCGGCACTAATGAATCTGGCAGCGCGTTATTTGCGTTGAGCACCAAGTCCCATCCACTGCTTGGCGAACGAATGCAGTGCCTGCGTGCCGAGCCGTTTGAAGTCATCGGCCGATGGGACAATGGCTTCGAGGATGACCTAACCGGCAATGCAGTTATCCTGTGTACGACTCCGTCGGGAAACAACCTATTATGCGGATGCGCGGATGGATTCGTTCGCGTGTTTGCGCCTGACGGAGAGTTGGTCGATCGCAAGCTGCTCACTCGCGTTAAGGTGTTTTCTGCGGATACCCTCGACGGGCGCGTCGCGCTGGGGATGATGGATGGAGAAGTAGCCGTGGGGCAAGCCGATGGTCTGGAAATGCAACTGCGCTGGACCGCCCATGACCAACCCGTGACGAGCATCGTGTTGTTAGCCGACGACTTGTGTGCTACCGCGTCGGACACAGGGGACGTCAAGCTCTGGAAGATCGGTGGCGAGCAAGCCGAATTGGTGTTGTCGCTCCCCAATGAACGCAGTCAAGTGGTTGCCATGAAAAGCGATTCTAGCGGACGCCATTTGGCCATTTCCTTGAAAGATACGAACATCGTGCAAGTCTGGTCCATCGATCAGATCCAGCAAAAGTTCGATGCTCTGCAGCTCGATTGGAAGTAGTTTCAAGCACCCGCATGCGCGTCGTCCACCCGTAGGCCCGTAACGAGCACCGCGCTGTTACCGCAGAACTCGCAGGCTCGTAATCCGGTGCCGTAACAGCGCTCCGCTCGTTGCGAGCCTACCAGAAAAAGACTACTCACAGCGAACGCAATTGATGTTGCCACTCGGCTTCGATCCTGTTCAGTTCGCGTTGCACGGTTCTAGTGCTGATCTCTAAGAACTCGGCGATGGCACCCAGCGACGCGCCATCGAGTTTCAGCAGGATGATGTCGCGGGTGCGTTGCTCGGGCAATTGCGACAACAAGTATTCGAGCATGTCGGATGCTGCCAATTGCTCCTCGTGCATCTCATTGCGCGCGGCGGCACCGGCCACATGGCTGGGCGTGTCACCATGCTCGGCCCAGTCGGCTTGTCCGATGATCTTATGCTGGCCACCCCGTTTCTGGGCTCGCAAATGGTTCCGCGCGTTGTGCGTTTTGCGGACGGCGATGGTGCGGAGCAGTTTCCACATTTGGTCTTCGTGATTCAAATCGGCGAACTGCCCATCGCGAGCGCGGCGGATAAAGCTATGAAACGCGCTCAGTGCGATCTCACTATCGCTGGCCACGGGTCGGTGGATGGCCTTCACGCGAGCCGCAATCGTTGCCTTGAGACGCGGATAAAACGCGTCCCACAGCTCGTTTATGTATCGGCTTTCATCGAAGGCCGGCTCTGGATATGGCTTCGGTTCATCGGACTTCATCAGCAGGGCTTCTCGGTCAAGCGAGCGGTTTGGTGGCGGTAAATATCTATTGTAGAGAAAAATTGACACTTTTCGCTGAACGTCACCGATCGTCTCGATTTTTCGTACTCGTACTCAATGAAATGGTACACTCCTACTCGATTCGCATGGGGGCATCGAGTAGGAGT
>CAKQNH010000381.1 GCA_934255105.1 uncultured Pirellulaceae bacterium | reverse complement strand
ATGAAGGCCATCGTCAAACCGGGAATGGTGCGCATCATCTCCACGTGGCACTGCTGCCAAGTGGGCATGGTCTCTGAAGTCTCACGCGAATCGTAGATCGGCTTGTAAGCCACAGCCGTCAATTCCAGAGTGCCCAGGACTACAAACATCAACAGCAACATCCAGAAGATTCCCAGGAACTTGCCAATCACGAAACTGCGTCGTTGAATCGGCTTGCTCAAAACGGTCAGAGCTGTCTTGCCTTCGATCTCTTCGCTGATCGAGCTACTGGCCGACCAGACACCTTGAAAGGCGGCCAACAACATGATCGTCGTGATCCCGCAATCTTTGAGCAGCTTGATGTCCTCGCCGAACGTATTGAACGGCAGGAATGTATAGAGCACGATGGCCAGTGCACCGAGCAGCATCAACACGACGAACAACGGCTGAGCCAATTCGTTTTTGAGTGTCGCAAGGGCTACCGCCGAGGCGCGCGGTGCGACGGCTTGCTGCAACAAAATGGTCAATCCAATCAGCAAGACGGCTAGGGCGGTAATGACCAAGCTGGCCGCCTCTGGGACTGGCGGAATGGTAGCTATGGTGAACGTCAGCTCTGCATCGTAGACCTCTTGGTTCTGCACGTGTAGTTGCCGAGCGTCGTCGCTTGGAATAGGCAGGTCTTCGATCTTCTGCACGCGGCGATTCCAAGTCAATGTTTCGCCAGCACCAATGCGTACTGGAGCGCGACTGAAGCTAGCCGTATCGGCTGCATCAGCCAGCAGCACCGACATGTTGGAGTGAATTTTCAATTCGTCGAGTAGCTCGAAGTCGATCGGGATATCGACGGGAACAAACGCCGCTTCGCCATCGGCGGGTTGTGCTGCCAGTTCGCGTACGACAACGGTTTCTCCGGTGGAAAACAACTGTGGAATACTGGCAAAGGCGCGGATGGGATCGGCCACGATCGGGCTGCCTAGAGCCGCACCGACGGCCCACGCCGCTGCACCCATAAACACGATCACCAAAGCCGTAATGGCCAAATAGCCTGCCGCCCCTTCGCTCAGGGTAGCCACCGCGTACTTGGACGCCTGTTTCGAACAGCAGAAGACCAGCGACCAGCCGACGATGGCACTCAGCAGCACCAAGGCGACCGTCAACAGCAGAGGTTCCTTTAAATCGGTGCTTCCCAGCATATTGGTGGGTATGGCGGACCACACACCTGCGGCCAGAGCTGCCGTGATAATTGCCGCTACGACATGTCCTGCCGCCGAGTGCGACAGTTTCTCCCACACTGGAATGTAGGACAATGCGCGGAAAAGAAGCATCACTGCGCCTAATGCCAGCAGCCCCAAGCCAACGCCAGCCGCCAAAAACCAAATAGGTGTTAACCAAGAGGTCATCCATGAGCCCGCTTGACCAAGCGGCAGGAGAGGCAAGCTAAGCGGCAATGAAATCATGTCGAAGTCGATTTTCTGAGGATAATCAAAATGGATGATGCAGGGTCTCTACCGGATATTTTGACTCAAACCATAGCCCAAGTCGACAGGCTATCTGCTGTCGCCGCGTCAAAAACTGGTTCCAAGTAGTGATTACGTCGGCTGGCAGGCCGCGGTTCAGCTTGGTACCCCACTAACGCTCCAAATCTGCCCCAATTGCAAAATCGCTCCAGGTTGCTTGGGGAGCATCGCTCCACCGCTGATGGACGTGGGTGATAAACCGGTCTAGCCGCTCCCCAATGGCGGCTTGGAAACGCAGCAGTTCCTCCTGGCTCCCCTCGGCTTGCAGGTCGACCGAGCCGTCTTGGACATTGGCCACACGGCCAGTGATGGCGAAGCCTTGCGCCACATCCGCCACGTTCATGCGGAAGCCGACCCCTTGCACGCGCCCTTCGTAACGCACGCTCAATCGCTGATTTGACATTTTCTTGGTCTGCCCTTTTTTTCTGCTGTTTTACGGCTGCTGGCTTGGAGTGTTGTGAATGTTGTCGGTAATGACAAGGTGGCAGGCGGCGGAGATTGCACAGAATTTTGGTGACAAAGGGAAGCTGCCCATGCCTCCCGGTCGCCATTTTGCCATCCTCACCTGCATGGATGCACGACTTATCCCAGCTCTCTTCGCGGGCTTTGCCGAAGGTGACGCCCACGTCATCCGCAATGCGGGCGGCCGCGCAACAGACGATGCCATTCGATCGCTGGTAATCTCCTACAAATTGCTGGGGACGCGTGAATGGTTCGTGGTACACCATCTCGACTGCGGCATGTTGACCTTCACTGGGCCCGTGCTCAATAAACTGTTGGCCCAGAGCCTTGAACCGGCCGTGCTGGGGAAGGCGGGTTGGGAGGATCGCGGCCAGGGTCCTGGGTCGGATGAAGGCAAGTTCATCAACTGGCTGGAGTTTGACGATGTTGCCGGCAGCGTGGTAGAGGATGTCACCCGCATCCGCCAGCATCCGCTTGTTCCCAAGGATATTCCGATCTACGGCTACTACTTCGACGTACATAGCGGCAAGTTGGTCGAAGTGCCCGAAGCGTCGAAGATCGGCGCTGCAGTATAACTAACTGCAATAGCTAACTGCACTTGACTTTCGCTAGCCGAACTGCGTAACGTCATCCAGCATGATTACTTGTGCAGCCAAGCCGAAACCACCCCGTAGACCAGCGTGCGCGCGAGTTGCGCGCCTGTGCCAATGGACACGCACAGTCGGCCCAGTCGTGCTTCTACTGCTGAGCTATGCGATCGCTGGCGGCCAGGAATTCGGGGAGCGAGTCGTGTTGCTCAAGGAGACCGGCCGCGTGCTGACCGGCAAAGTTCTGCAGCGCGCGGGGTTTTACGACATTGAGCTCGCCCCCAACTCTCGCATCTCGATCCCCACGGAAAAAGTGGCTCAGGTGGCAGGCTCGTTGGAAGAACTCTACCAAACGAAGAGCGCGGGCATTTCACAGACCAGCATCGGTGACCATTTTCAATTGACTCGTTGGTGTCTGCTCAACGGTATGCTGCCGCAAGCGGCCGAGCATTACGCGATTGTGGCTCGCAGCAACGCGAATCATCCGCGAGTGAAGCAGTTGGGCGTTGAATTGGAAGAGCAACTCCTGCGCGATCAAGCCTTTCGCGACTATTTGGGGCTGGCACCGCTGCCCCAACCTGGAGTCGATCCCCCAGCAACAGCCAAGCCTCAGCCGCGTCCCAGCCAGGCGCCCGTAGTCACAGCCAGCACGTTTGAGGCTCGTAGCGCCCTGCATCCCGAAATTGCCAAACGCTTTGCTACGCGCATCGAGCCCATTCTGCTCAATCGCTGCTCTCAAGCGGCCTGCCATGGCGTGCAGGGGACCAGTTCACTGAGGCTGCTGGAGCCATATGGCAGAACGCACGCTCAAACCGCGGCAGATAATTTAGCTAGTGCCCTGAAGCAAATCCCAAGTGACTCCAAGCAGATCGCGCCTCTGCTACACTTCGCCACCCAAGCTCACGGAACTCAGCGCGCACCTGCCATCGCGATCTCCGATGCCAAGCTGATCCAGGAACTACAGGATTGGATCGGCTTTGTCCGCAATCCAGTCGTCTCCGCAGTCGCCACTGCGGTCGATCGCTCTGGAAATCCTGGGTTAAACCCGGTCGGCCCCGGAGGAGCTCCGCTGCGGCGCGTGCCCCAAGCGCCTAGCAACAGCTCAGATACCGCCGCTAAATCGGCTCAGGCAGCGGCCCGGCAGCAGATTCCCTTCCCAGCGACGGGATTCCCGGTGGGAGTCCAGCCTCCTTCGGCAGCGGAGATAGACGCCTTGGACGTTCAGCTCCAGGACATTCTGGGAGAAGCCCGGAGCGGCGGTGTCGCAGGGACTGACGACCCGTTCGATCCGGCTGAATTCAACCGCAAAGCTCGCCGCGGGCAACATTAGGCTCTGAGCTCCTTCGTTAAACCGTGCGGGCATCGCCCCACGCGTCCTGGCTCAGAGGCGCGCGGCCCGCTGGGTACTCGGTTTAACGCTCCGGGCCAGAGCTTACGCCACCCGATTCGCAAGCTGGAAGCTTGCGCCACTTTAAGGCCGCTGCCGCACTAGCCGGAATTGTCCGACCGATTAAAATCTGGGCCGATAGATTCTCATTGTAACTTTGACACATCGGCTCACAGGACCTCTAAATTGCTTCGTTCACATACGTGCGGCCAACTCCGCAGCGCCGATATCGGCCAACAGGTCAAGCTTTGTGGCTGGGTCGACACCACGCGTGATTATGGCGGAATGATTTTCATCGATTTGCGCGATCGCTATGGCAAAACCCAAGTGGTCGTCACTCCCGACAGCGGCGAAGACAACTTGGAAATCGCCAAGCGTCTGCGCGGCGAGGACGTGGTGATGTTCGCCGGAACCGTCGCTTCGCGATTGGAAGGCAAAGATAATGAGAAGCTGGTCACGGGGGGAATCGAAGTACGAGCCACCAAAGTAACCCTGCTCAATCGGAGCAAAACGCCTCCCTTCTTTCCCGACCAAGAAGAGTTGCCGGGCGAAGACTTGCGTTTGCGGTATCGCTACATCGATTTGCGGCGGCAACAGATGCAGCAGACTTTGGTACTGCGCAGCCAAATCATCAAGGGCATGCGCGACTATTTTGCGGAGCACGACTTCATCGATGTGGAGACGCCGATCTTGGGTCGCAGCACCCCCGAAGGTGCCCGCGATTATCTGGTGCCCAGTCGTGTCCACTGGGGCCACTTCTTTGCGCTACCCCAATCGCCTCAGCTCTACAAGCAGATTCTGATGGTCGCCGGATACGACCGCTATGTGCAGATTGCACGCTGCTTCCGCGACGAAGACTTGCGCGCCGACCGCCAGCCCGAATTCACCCAGCTCGACATGGAGATGTCGTTTGTCGATAGCGAAGACATCATCGCGATGATCGATGGACTAATGGAGAAGCTGGCCAAGGATCTATTGGGGATCGAGCTCAAGCTGCCGCTGCCGCGGATGACCTATGATCAAGCCATGCAGCGTTACGGCAGCGACGCGCCCGATCTGCGTTACGGCATGGAGATCGTCGACTGCAGCGACCTGGCCGCGCAGAGTGAATTCCGCGTTTTTCGCGGCGCTGTCGACGCCGGTGGCTTTGTGCGCGGCATCAAAATCGATAAGCGAGCCGAGGAGTTTTCACGCAAGCGGATCGACGAACTGACCGACTTCGTCAAGAACGACTTTGCGGCCAAAGGCTTGGCTTGGTTTCGCGTCGAGCCCGATGGATCACTCTGGTCGCCGATCAGCAAAAATGTCGAGCCGGCTGTCATCGAAGGAATCAAAACGCGTTTCGATGCTCAACCAGGCGATCTGCTGCTGCTGCTGGCAGATACCTGGGAGGTGACCTGCAAGGGGCTCAATGGACTGCGTCGTCGCCTGGCCGCAGAATTGAAGCTCTTCGATCCAACGCAGATGCACTTTTCCTGGGTAGTCGAATTCCCCATGTTCGATCACGATGCAGACGAGCAGCGTTGGGTGGCCATGCACCATCCCTTCACTGCCCCGCGTCCGCAGGACTTGGCGAGTCTCGAGAGTGCGCCTGGTGCCTGCCGCGCGCAGGCTTATGACCTGATCATCAATGGTTATGAAG
>CAKQNH010000380.1 GCA_934255105.1 uncultured Pirellulaceae bacterium | reverse complement strand
CTGGGGCTTGGGAATTGCCCCTGGCGGCCAAACGACTGCTGCAGCGGTCCGAGATACAGGCGGTGGTAGTGTTGGGCGCTGTCATTCGCGGCGAGACCACGCACGACCAACATATCAACCGCGCGGTCAGCAATGCGCTGATGGAGTTGATGCTCTCCACGGGCAAGCCGGTTGGTTTTGGGCTTTTGACCTGCAACACGCTTGAGCAAGCCATCCATCGGGCCGGTGGCAACGTTGGCAACAAAGGTTGTGAAACGGCGGAAGCGGTGCTGGCCATGTTGTCTCAAGAATAGATTAGCAGCGAAGCTGCGGCAGCATTTAGCCGCGGGTGTCAACCCGCGGTCATTTTTGCGCAACCACCCCAGAGCCGCGATAGCGGCGGCAGTGAATTGCTGTCGCCGCTATCGCGGTTAAATGCGTTTGGCGCGAACTAAACCCCATGCTCACGCATGGGGCTATATGCTGTCGCTGCTGTCGCGGCTAAATGCTGTCGCGGCTAACGGCGTTGGGCGGGAACTTAACTTCGGCGGAGGATGATGATGATGATGAAGAAATGGATTACCGAGTTTCGCGAATTTGCCATGCGTGGCAATGTGATCGATCTGGCTGTGGCGGTAGTGATCGGGGCGGCGTTCGGCAAGATAGTCAATTCCTTCGTGGCTAACATCGTGATGCCTCCATTGAATCTCTTGACCGCCAAATATGGGGTGAACTTTAACGAAGCCGCCCTGAAGGTCACCACCGACGCACCTAAATTCGACGCGGCGGGTAAGATGCTCACCAATGCGGACGGATCGATCATTCTTGAACCGACAGAATATGCCATCCTGAACTACGGGCCCGTTCTACAGACAATTGTAGATTTTCTACTGGTTGCCGTGGCTATCTTCTTAGTGATCAAAGCCATCAACACGTTGAAGGATCGCTTCAAAAAGGAAGAAGCGGTTGCCGCCCCTGCTGGGCCCAGTGAAGAAATACTGCTGTTGCGTGAAATTCGCGATTCGCTCAAGCAAAACTAATCTGCCGCACAGAAATTTCGACATGACAACTCGACCTGCAATGGTTACCATTGAGCGAGTATCATCGACACCTGGGGGTTGAGGCTGGCTTGCTATTGCTCAGCCGGCTCCTAGATGCGCCATCGACCGCTTGCCACTTACCGCCTACTGACCAATGACAACTCGCCGACGCGCACGTGAAATTGTACTGCAACTGCTCTACGAAGAAGATTTGCATCCAGAGCAGGACGCTGCCATTGCGGACCAGTTTTTGTCCAAGCGTTTGCATGGCAATCGGCCGCTGGTAGAATTCGGCCGACAACTATTTCGCAACGTGCTGGCCAATCGGAAAGAGCTGGACAAGGCGCTCAGCGCCAAAGCGGCCAATTGGTCGCTGCGGCGCATGGCGGCTATCGATCGCAACGTGCTCCGCTTGGGGGCCTACGAATTGCTGATGACCGATACCCCAGGCCCTGTCGTCATCAATGAAGCGGTAGCACTTGCCAAGCGTTATGGCGATCGCCAGTCGGGACAGTTCGTCAATGGCATCCTAGATCGAGTGCTTCACCAGTCCTCGGAACCCGCGGTCAGTGTCGCGGGGGACGCGCCTAGCACTAGCAAGCCAGTTATCGACGAGCCAATTATCGACGATTCCACCAGCGATAGCCCAAGTGGCGGCGGAGAGCCAACGCAGCCGCAGGATGGAGAGGATTCCAACCCGGTGAGCTATGGACGATTCCAAACGACCTGACAGCCACTCTACTCGTCGCTCTAACTGCAGAACGCGTGTCACGCTCAGCGGTATCGAGCCGGCCGCCCCGCAGCCCGGTGAAGTAGACCCTGCGGAAGAGGAGGAGGGTGTCACGCTCGAGGAGCTCAGTCAATCGTATCAGCGCATGTTGGCTGGGGCGGATAGTGGCACTGCGACCTCGCCCCCGGGATTCTTACCCGAGACGTCGCCCTCAGACCCCGCCTTGTTGCTGGAAAGCGTGGGAACGGCGCTCGGAGATTCTCAGCTCGGCGATTCGCAGCTCGGCGCCTCGCCGGCGAATGGCAATTTGCTAGCTGCCTCGCTGGGCGATACCGACCTGCAGCCGGATGCAGGCCTGGACGTAGAAGAAGACCAAGACAACGCCGCTTGCCCGCTTACTCCACAATCGATCGTGGAAGCCATTCTATTTGTGGGTCGCCCTGACGGTGTCTCCATCCCGGCGGCTGAGATCGCGGGGCTGATGCGCGGCGTGGATGCCAGTGAGGTGGCCTCGTGCGTTGCGCAGCTCAACGAGATCTACGTTCAGACCAACCGGGCGACTCGGATCGTCGCCGACGGGGCCGGCTATCGCATTCAACTGGCCGACGACGTCAAATTCGTCCGCGATCGCTTCTATGGGCGCGTGCGGCATGTGAAGCTCAACCAAGCCGCTATCGACTGTCTGGCGCTCATCGCTTACCAACCCGGCATTTCACGCGAGAAACTGGAGCAGCAGCGTGGGCAACCCAGCGGGAGCCTGCTGTCGCAATTGATTCGCCGTCAATTGATCGACATGCGCCGCGTGACTGAGGATAAGCAGGCGGTTCAGCGCTATTACCCCACCAATCGCTTGCTGGACCTGACTGGGATTGAATCGCTCGACGACCTGCCTCAGACTGAGGACTTGGAGTGATCCGCTAGACTACAGGCCGTAGCGGAAGTCGCCAAGACTTTCGAGCGGTCCACAGTCTTGGCGACTTCGACTACAAGATGCCCCGGCATTCCAAAGTCTTGGCGACTTCGCCTACCCATTTCCGCGCGATGGATGATGTCTGCGGACAATCTCCAGCGCGGCCGAGTGCAGCAGCGTATTGCTCGCCAGCAGGCACGACTTCTCCAATCCCAGCGGACCGCCCAATGCGGTGGTTACGGTCCCGCCCGCCTCTTGAACGATCAAAGCGCCAGCGGCAAAGTCCCAGGGCATCAATTGGTATTCGAAATAGGTGCCGTACAGTCCATCCGCCACTTGGCATAGATCCAGTGCTGCGGTCCCAAAGCGGCGGATACCATGGATGTCTTGTTTGAAGAACGCATGGATGGCTGCCAATGTACTTTCCATCATTGCGCCGCGGTCGTAAAAGAACCCGCACCCGACCATCGTCTTATCCAGGCTGGTAGCCGTGTTGACGCGCATCGGTCGGCCATTATGGAAAGCTCCGCCACCGGCAGTGGCCCAGTACCAATCGCCACGCACTGGATTGACTACTACACCGCACTGCGCTCGCCCCGCACTGTAGTAGGCGATAGAGACCGCGAAGTGAGGGATTCGATGCGCGAAATTGTTGGTGCCATCCAGTGGATCCACAATCCACAGATGTTCGGCGGTGATGTCGCCGCGGTGCTCCTCCTCTCCCAAAATCGCATGATCCGGGAAGCGGGTAGCAATCTCGAGCCCGATAGCTTGCTCCGATTCGATATCCGCGTCGCTCACCAAATTGTAAGTCGCATCGGCTTCTTTGCTGCGCATTTGCACACCTCGCTGGTAGTGCTCCAGCAGTATGCGTGCGCCGGTGGTCGCGGCCGCCACGGCCGTGCTTAAGAATTCGTTCTCTTCGCCGAGTATGGTCGGCGGAGTCAATTCATATGAGTCGTTCAAATTCGCTCGCCTTCAAGTAACTGAGAATACTAGCCCGATGCGCCAGCGTGTTGTATCGCGCGGCCCGTTGGGCACGCGGTTTAACGAATCAATACGTATGACTTAGATACTCGGTACCATTATGCCCAATCGCGAGCGGGGCGGCTACAGAGTCGGTTAGCCTCGTCGTCACCCACGAACTGCTCTGTCTCCGGATCGATAGTAAGCGGTCGCTGAAGTATCCAGGATAGGGCCGCCGCATGACAGGCGATGTGAGAATGTCGCATTACGCTCGGATTACAAATGGTCGGTTGGCGCGACTTCACACAATCAAAGAAGTTGCGAGCGTGAGTAGTCACGTCCAGACCTTGCACGCGTTTCATCCGCGAGAGTTCCGTCTGCAGTGAGTCTCGTTATTGCCGTAGTGGCCATCGACCAATTGCTTGCCCGCTTGGCGTCGAGTTTGCTGAACGTCCGCGATCGCAACACACTGCACGTCGTCGAAAGCCAGGATCGACTTTAGATCATAGATACAGCGCGGCCCGATACCGATTATACCTAAAGTCAGCTTTTCTGTAGCGGGCACCTTCTGCTGAGCAGTCGCTGGGTTGGTTGTTGAGAAGTAGGGCACCGCCGCAGCGGTCGCTAAGCCGGCGGCCTGAGTTAGAAACAGCCTCCGGCTAGAGGCCGAAATAGGTGTCGCGGATGACATAGCTAGTCTCCGATAATGCTATATAGAAATCGATGGTGCGCGTCGCGTTAGCCAAATAATATAGCAAATGTTTGAGCGAGCTATGGGAATCGGTTGGGGACAACCGATCTACGTTGCGATGTTTGAGCGAGCTATGGGAATCGGTTGGGGACAACCGATCTACATTGCGTTGTTTGAGCGAGCTATGGGAATCGGTTGGGGACAATAGCTCTACGCTATTTGATTCGTCCGTCGACCAGATGGATGACCGAGTCGCAGGCGGCAGCGATGGATTCATCGTGCGTGACCATGACTACCGTCAGCCCCTGCTCGCGTCTGAGTTCAGAGAGCAAGCTGAGTATCTGCCTGCCGGTTTCTCGATCGAGATTTCCCGTGGGCTCGTCGGCCAATAGCAATTCGGGTTCGGCGACCAGCGCGCGGGCGATTGCGGCGCGCTGCATCTCGCCGCCAGATAGCTCATGCGGTTTGTGATGCAGGCGGTGCTCGAGCCCCACGCGGCGCAGGAGCTCTTTGGCGCGAGCCCTAATGGCCGTTCGCTGGCGCATGTAGCCGAAGAACCCTTCCTTGATCATCATCGGCATGAGCACGTTCTGGAAGGCGCTGATCTCGGGGAGTAGATGATAGAACTGAAAGATCATGCCCAGCTTGGCGTTGCGGAAGCGGTCGCGACGTCGACGCGAGAGCGTATCGATCCGCTCGCCATCGAAGTGGATCTCGCCCGAATCGGGTGCGTCGAGCGTACCGAGCAAATGCAGCAGCGTGCTTTTGCCGGAGCCACTGTGTCCCAAAATGGCTGTCACGTTCCCAGCCACGGCCGAGAAATCGCAACCCTTGAGCACGGGGACTTCGTGCTTGTTCTTGCGATAGGACTTGTAGAGCTCGCGTCCCTCGAGCACAAACGGCCTAGCCAGCTTGAGTTGCGCTGGGGCAGCTTGACTATTGTCGTTGAGCACGCTGCGCTCGATGGCGTCTCGCGCTTGGCTGACCGCCGAGTCGGCTGCATGGCTCAGCATCAGCGGTGGCATGACATGGGGTGTAGAGCTGATGTGTGTTGCATTATTCATAGCGAAGAGCCTCTACGGGGTGCATGCGGGCTGCGCGAATGGATGGTAGGACGCTGGCCATCACGGCGATAGCCACAGCTCCAATAATTACCCAGACAACCATCGCTGGATGGACGATCGTCGGGATTGTCTCGAAGTAGTACACGGTCGGATCGAAGATCTCACGCCCGGTGATCCTTTCCAGCACATCGGCTACCGCA
>CAKQNH010000379.1 GCA_934255105.1 uncultured Pirellulaceae bacterium | reverse complement strand
CCCTATGGTGCCTTTGAACGCGTCACGGAAATGTTCTTCGGCAACCATCCGCTCAGTACTCGCGTGCTGGGCACGTCGGAGACCGTCTCCGACATGCTCGCTTCTCAGATGAAGGAATACCACCGCGCGCGCTACACTCGCGAGAACATGTTCTTGGTAGCCAGCGGTAGGATCGACTTTGCGCAATTGGTCGACTACGTTGCCGAAGCCACCGCCGCTTGGCCGTCGAGTCCACCGGTTCGCCAGCCCCAGCTACCCAAGTACGGCAGCGGCGAGCTGTTGATCGAGCGCGAGTCTACCCATCAGCATTACGCCGCCCAGCTATGGCCGGGGGTAAACTGCAATGCACCCGATCGCTACGCGCTGCGGATGCTGTGTTCGGTGCTGGCCGATGAAGGAGGCAGTCGGCTATTTTGGGAATTGATCGATACCGGTCGAGCTGAGACCGCCACGCTGTGGCCACAGTTTTTTGACGAATGTGGCTGCGTTGTCGGATATCTATGCTGTGCGCCGGAAGACGCTGAGGAGAATGAAGAGATCCTGCGGAATGTTATCGAACAGACCCTGCGCGACGGTGTAACTCAAAAAGAGATCGACCTAGCCCGCAATAAGATTGCCAGCAGTTTGATCCTGTCCGACGAACGCCCCAGCAATCGACTATTTGCACTGGGGCAATCTTGGCTCAACCGCAAGAACTACGAACCGCTCGATGTGGTCTTGAGTCGCTACGCCGCCGTCACAGCCGATGACATGATGCAGGTCGCCGAACAGACGCTGCGTCAACCCTGCGCCACCGTAAAAGTCGTCGGCCCCACCAGTTGATGTTACATCCGCGGTGCGGCAAATCATCGCCGCCGGGTATAAAGTCAAACGGGTCGAGATCGACGAAGCGGAAGTCGCTTCGCTGTTAAGCAGCTAACACCTTGCTAACCAGCGGATAGGCTGTGAATTTCTGCGATCGCAAGGTTCCAATGGTCGCGGAAGTCGCCAAGACTTTCGGCCATGGAGGCTGCAGAGAGAAATACGAATGGGAATACCGACGCGGAGCGTCGAGCCACATTGAACGAACCACATTAGCTACCGATCAGAATCCTCGCTGGGTAACTCGTCAGCATCGCTTGTATCATCATCTACTATTGCCGCGTCAACGACTGGGTCGGGATTGTTCTTGCGCTCTTCGCGTTTGGCGAGCTTCTCCTGGGCTTTGAATCGCTTGTCCATTTCACGTTGTCGTTTGGCAAAGGTATTTTGATTTTTAGCGATGGTGAATCTCCGTCTATGGAAGTGAAATTAGAAATAGCAGCGTCGGCTGTGGTGTTTATTATACAGCATATCGCGACAAGACACTAATGGACTGTCGATTCAGTGCAACAACACCTTCCTGAGCGAAGCCATGCTGCTGAGCAGCGGCTTGGCTTTGCCAGTTTCGTCCCATAAACCTCGCGACGAACCGTCGGTAACGACCATGTTGTTCCAGATCAATGCGTGGACCGAGGGCTTGGACAATAGCAGACGCAGAAGGGACTCGGGGGCGACAATGCCAGTACTCTCGTCGATGGTCCGCCAGGCCGACACACGCTCGGCAGCAACTACTAGTCGCTCTACGGTATCTCGCGTGGGGTCGTCGCCCCCATCCTCTTCCTCGCCGCTGGAGAAGCCACCAGATGCAGCTTTGGCAAAACTGCTGCTGGGCTCACCCTGACTGGGCTGGCTGCCCTGGAGTGCCGAACTGGAGTCCGCCCCGGCAGGTTGTCCGTCGGTGGGGCTGTTCAAGATGACCATTAGCGGCAAGCCAAGCAGCGACCAGCGATCGACAAGGCGATTGATTTCGATGGGATCGCGCGGGAAGCTGCCGCCCGGCCAGGTGTCCATGTTGAAGTCGAGCGCCAGTCCGCTCAGGCCAAGATCGGCTCGAATCAGCGCGTCGGCAAAGTGCAGCGGTGAAATGCCGTCGGCTTCATCTCGCAAGTATTCGCTCCAGGGTTGGTCGATAGTCAACAGGACTGGGCTGCGATCGTCGGCCCGGCGGACTGTTTCAATTAAAGAAACCGCCATCCGCAGGACTTGTTCGTCCGACCAATCCATTTCACTGGGCACATTCAAACCGGCCGCTGCATTCCAGATATGCACGCGGCCACGATAGCGCTCGACGGTCGCTTGGGCAAACTCGCAAGCGGATTGCAAAATGCTCTCAAACCCCTCGTCGAGCAGGACCATCCACTGCGGCAAGCCCTGGGGGCGAAAATTGACCAATGGTCCGACACAGATTTTCTTATTGGCCCGCTGAGCCCATTCGATCTGCTGATCAAACGGTTCGTAGTCGGGTTTTCCAGAAGCCGATTCGACCCAACCGAAACTGGCTGGGATGCACATTAAGTTAAACGACTTGTGCAGTGCATCCTGATAGGGAGCCAGCGACAAGGCGGGGAGTAGTTCCACTCCCAGCAGAGTCGATAATCGGCCCTCGCTCTGCCGACGCGCCTCCAGCGACTGAGCGGCGAAGGTATTGCACAGCAGCATAGCAGCTTCGATCGCCAGCTCGACGGACCGCTGCGCATGTTCGAGCTGCTTGTCGGAATTGCTTTCGGAGGTCAATCCGTGCAGCAACTGGAGCAAAGCATCCTCAGACAATGGAAAGAACTTGTCGGGTAGCCGCAGCCCGACCCGCTGCCACTCTGCGGTCTGATTGCGCAGGCGGCAGACGGTTCCGCGGGCCAGTTCAACCGGTAGATTATATGGGGTTTCCGACACGCGCAGGCTGGTCGTCGATAGGCAAATATTGCCAAATTGCCGCGTGGGCCAAACGATGTTCAGCTTGCCAGACTCGTCAATCTCTCGTCGGATGCTAAACTGTTTGCCGTCGAAGTGGGACTGGCAATGCCAGGGTATCCCCTCGATGCCCGTTATGTAGGCGGTCTCCCAAATGCGCCGATCAAAATCCAGTGCGGCGGGAACCGTGAATCGCAGGTCACCCATTCATTATCGGCTTTCAATGCAGCGTTGATGTTGTGCGGGCAGTGCTACCATCGCTTTCCACTTCAGGCCGCACAGAGGTCGTAAAATTGTTAAACCTTGAGACAAGCCTAGTCGACACGTCACTCCCCTATCCCAAACGCCAGGGGAAAGTCCGCGACGTTTACGATCTAGGAGAGCAGTTGCTGATCGTGAGCACCGATCGTATCAGCGCGTTTGATTGGGTTCTACCCTGCGGAATTCCCGGCAAAGGTATCGTGCTAACCCAGCTAAGCAAGTTCTGGTTCGACAAATTAACAGTAAACCATCATCTATTGTCAACCCAACTGCCCGATATACTCAATGTTTCTCCAGAGCAGCGGCAGGCTCTGCAAGGTCGCGTGATGCTGACCAAGAAAGCCCAAGTCATCCCCTTTGAATGTGTCGTGCGCGGCTATCTGGAGGGTTCTGGCTGGCGTGAGTACCAACAGTCAGGGGAGATTTGCGGGATTCGCCTGCCGTCCAGACTGCAGCAATGCGACGCGCTCCCTGAGCCCATATTTACACCAACGACCAAGGCCGAACAGGGGCACGACATGAACGTGACCTTCGAAGGCATGGCTGGTCAGATCGGTCAAGAACTGGCAGAACAACTCCGCTTGCGCAGCCTAGATGTCTATCACCAGGGGGCGCAGTGGGCGAGATCGCACGGTATTCTAATTGCCGATACCAAATTCGAATGGGGTTGGCATGGGGACGAATTGTTGTTGATCGACGAGGTGCTGACGCCCGATAGTTCGCGATTCTGGCCGCTGGACGCCTACGCTCCGGGAGAATCGCAGGCATCGTTCGACAAGCAGTTCGTGCGCGAGTGGTTGATGTCCAGTAGTTGGGACCGCAATAGCCCGCCGCCGCCACTGCCGCCGGATGTCATCGCGGGCACCCAGCGCAAATACCTTGAAGTCTACGAGCGCCTGACTGGGCAGACACTCTCGAAAGCCCCTGCATGAGCGGACCACGACGCGCGGCTATCGCCTTTATCTTCGTCACCGTCGTGCTCGATGTGCTTTCGCTGGGAGTCACTATTCCCGTAGCCCCGAAGTTGATTGAAGGGATGGTCCTCAACAGCTATTTGGGATCCTACATGGTTTCGGCAGGGCATCGTTCCGAACGCGTCCCCGTGGAGATCGCTTCGGAGGTCATCGAAACGATTCGCCAGTCCTCAGATCGCGCCAGCGCCAGCCAAGCCCTACAGACGGAGTTTGCCCAACTCTCGGACTCGCAGCGCGAACACATGCTAGACGTGCCGCTGGACCGGATAACTGGCCGGGCTTCCTTCTACTACGGTCTGTTTGGGGCCGTGTGGGCCTTGATGCAGTTCATCTTCTCACCCATTCTGGGCGCGTTGTCCGATCGCTTCGGGCGGCGGCGAGTCATACTAATCTCCTGTGTCGGCCTGGGGCTGGACTATATCTTGATGGCGCTGGCCCCAAATCTACTATGGCTGTTCATTGGCCGCATACTTTCAGGTATCACCGCAGCCAGCTTCGCCACGGCCGGTGCCTACATCGCGGATGTGACGCCACCGGAAAAGCGTGCGGCCAGCTATGGTTTGTTCGGTGCCGCGTGGGGGATCGGCTTTGTCTTCGGCCCAGGCCTAGGGGGCCTGCTGGGCGAAACTTGGTTGCGACTCCCCTTCTGGGTCGCCGGTGGACTGACGTTGATCAACGCGGCCTACGGCTACTTTGTCTTGCCCGAATCGCTGGCAGAACATAATCGTTCGAAATTCACCTGGCGACGCGCCAGTCCGATCGGCGCTTTGAAGCTACTGCGTTCGCACCCCGAACTGTTGGGCCTAGCTAGCGTGCTGCTGATATACCAATTGGCCCATCAAGTGTTGCAGAGCGTATTCGTGCTGTATGCGGGCTATCGCTACAATTGGGGGCCCGAGAAAGTGGGTACCACGCTGATGGTGGTGGGCATCTTTGGTGTGTTCATGCAGGGCTTCGTCGTGCGCCGCACGGCACCCCTGCTGGGCGAGCGTCGCATGCTGTTTATCGCTTTGATTTTCGGTGGGCTGGGCTATTCAATTTACGGCCTGGCCACTACGGGTTGGATGTTCTGGGCGGCCATTCCCGTGTTCTCATTGGTCGGCTTCTTCAACCCGGCGATTCAAGGCCTGATGACGCGCCGCGTCAGCCCGCGAGAGCAGGGCCAATTGCAGGGGGCCAACAGTTCGCTGATGGGCATTGCCGGCATGGTGGGACCGCTGATCTTCACCGCTGTCTTTTCAGCCGCTATCAACCCCGCCGCGCCGGTCCACATTCCGGGCGCCCCGTTTCTACTGGCTACCGCTCTACATGTGCTGGCCATCGGAGTAGCGCTAGTGATCTTGAAAAAGGTGGGGCGCGTGGACCCAGCGCACGACGATGTAGTTATCTAGCTGAAAAACTTGCGCTCCAGCCCGGCAAGCGGGCATGGGGGCGGGCGAGCGGGCGAGCGGGCGAGAAAGAACCCTGCGGCTGTTATTTTTGGACTGGTGCTAAATTCCCTCTCGGGCAACTTGTTTACCCAACCCGCCTTAACCTATAATGATCCCTGCGTTTGCTGTCCTGCCAAGTTTACGGAACACTTCACACCTTTACGT
>CAKQNH010000378.1 GCA_934255105.1 uncultured Pirellulaceae bacterium | reverse complement strand
GCCTTGGAACGCAGTCCAGGGACGCGATCGATCACGTCGGCAACCAAGTGGAATCGGTCGAGGTCGTTGAGGACCACCATATCAAATGGCGTAGTCGTCGTCCCCTCTTCCTTGTAGCCGCGGACATGCAGATTGTGGTGGTTATTGCGTTTGTAGGTCAAGCGATGGATCAACCACGGATAACCGTGGAAGGCGAAAATGATAGGTTTGTCCGTCGTAAACAACACGTCGAACTCCTTATCGGTCAGCCCATGCGGATGCTCCCCGGCGGACTGCAACTTCATCAAGTCGACGACGTTGATCACGCGCACCTTGACCTCCGGCAGGTGCCGCCGCATCAGGTCGACCGCCGCCAGGGTTTCGAGAGTCGGCACATCACCACAGCAGGCCATCACGACGTCGGGTTCGCTGCCTCGGTCATTGCTGGCCCACTCCCAGATGCCGATCCCTGCCGTGCAGTGTTTGACCGCTTGATCCATCGTCAACCATTGGGGCGAAGGCTGTTTGCCAGCCACTACTACGTTGACGTAATTGCGGCTTCGCAAGCAGTGGTCGGTCACCGACAACAGGCAATTGGAGTCGGGTGGCAAATACACGCGAGTGATTTCGGATTTCTTGTTGACCACGTGGTCGATGAAGCCCGGATCTTGGTGGCTGAACCCATTGTGATCCTGCCGCCAGACGTGTGACGATAGGAGATAGTTCAATGAGGCGATCGGCCGTCGCCAAGGAATCTCATTGCAGACCTTCAACCATTTGGCGTGCTGGTTCAACATCGAATCGATGATGTGAATAAAGGCTTCGTAACAATTGAAAAACCCATGCCTGCCCGTCAGCAGATAGCCTTCCAGCCAACCTTGGCATTGATGTTCCGAGAGCATCTCCATCACGCGGCCTTCAGGCGACAGATGATCGTCACTCGCCAGACGCTCGCCGACGAACGTGCGGTCGGTCACGTCGAACAGGGCATCCCAGCGATTGGATGAATTCTCATCGGGGCTAAACACTCGAAAATTTGCCGCCTTGAGATTCAGCCGCATGACGTCGCGCAGAAATTTCCCCTGCGTCCGCGTGGCTTCGTCAGTAACAGCGCCCGGTTTGGAGACGTCGATGGCGTAGTCGCGGAAATTCGGCATGCGCAGCGTCTTGAGTAGCGCGCCGCCATTGGTGTGTGGGTTGGCTCCCATGCGGCGCTCGCCCGCCGGAGCTTGCTCGGCGATCTCAGCGATCAACCTTCCCTCTTCGTCAAACAATTCCTCAGGTCGATAGCTCTTCATCCATTGTTCAAGAATAGTGACGTGTTCAGGGATGGTGTGCAGGTCCTTCAATGGCACCTGGTGGCTGCGCCACGAGCCCTCCACAACTTTTCCGTCGACCTCGCGCGGGCAGGTCCAACCCTTGGGTGATCGCAGTACAATCATCGGCCAACGCGGCCGAGTCGTATCATTATTCTCGACCGCATTGCGTTTGATGTGGGCGATATTCTCAGCGATTTGGTCCAGAGTTTCGGCCATCAAGCGATGCATCGTGGCTGGGTCGTCCCCTTCGACGAAGTGTGGCGTGTAGCCGTAGCCACGCAGCAGATCATTGAGCTCATCATGGCTGATGCGAGCCAGTACAGTTGGGCTGGCGATCTTGTAGCCGTTCAAATGCAGGATCGGCAACACAACGCCATCTGTAACTGGATTCAGGAACTTATTGGAATGCCAACTGGTCGCCAGCGGACCCGTCTCCGCTTCTCCATCCCCGACCACGCAGGCGACGATCAAATCGGGATTGTCGAAAGCGGCACCGTAGGCGTGAGAAAGTGCATAGCCGAGTTCGCCCCCTTCGTGAATGCTCCCCGGCGTCTCAGGCGCGACGTGGCTGGGAATGCCGCCGGGAAAGCTGAACTGTTTGAACAGCCGCTTCATACCAGCGGCGTCTTGTGACACGTTCGGGTACAGCTCGCTGTAGCTTCCTTCCAGGTAGGTGTTGGCCACCACCGCGGGCCCACCATGTCCCGGCCCAGTGACGAACATCATGTTCAGGTCGCGCTCGCGAATGATGCGATTGAGGTGAGCGTAGAGGAAGTTCAACCCAGGTGTCGTCCCCCAGTGCCCCAGCAATCGCGGTTTGATATGCTCCTTCCGCAACGGTTCTCTGAGCAGTGGATTGTCGAACAAGTAGATTTGCCCGACCGAGAGATAGTTCGCCGCTCGCCAATAAGCGTCGATCCGCGACAGCTCAGTATCGGAAACTTGGGGCGAGGATCGTTCTGTCGTGCTGGATAAATCTTGCATGGAAATTGCGTTCCTTCTTCAAAGCTGTCCGTATCTGCGCAGTGCATGTGTGCAACGGTGCACACACTCAGTAAAACAAAAGTATTAACGATACTTCTCGCTGAACGCCCCCATATTCGTCGAGCTAAATCAGCAGCACGCTCACCTATGCTTGCACTTTCGCACGCGTACTCAGCCGTAGGCGGTACTCGTACTCGTACTCGTACTCGTACTCGTACTCGCACTCGCACTCGCACTCGCACTCGCACTCGCACTCGCACTCGCACTCGCACTCGCACTCGTACTCGATGCCCGATGCCCGATGCGAATCGACTTGGAGTACGAGTACGAAAAATCGAGACTGTCGGTAGCGTTCAGCGAGAAGTGTCGAAATATCAGCTACAGATAAATTTCTAATGTGCTTATGAACCGGCACTCGCAAGTGTTGCATTTTGCGTCACTCGTCTGGTTCCACGCAGCAGTATTGAGCAGTCGCCCCCCTGAAACCCCTTTGTAGCCGAAGTCGCCAAGGCTTTGGGCGGTCAGCGTGGAGCGGCCAAAAGTCTTGGCGACTTCCGCTACATAAAGCTGAATCGCTGCTTCAATCACTACAAATTGCCAATTTGGGTTCATCCCTACCAGCCTCACGGCCGATACAGATTAACAGCCGGTGTAGGCGTGAACCCAGGGACGGGAGTTAGTTGACGATGTCGTGTAGACAATTTGAAATTCTATTTGCCTGTCTAGTCGGTGTACTGTGGTCCGCATCCGCGGTTTTAGCGCAGGGGCCTGCGCGGTTGCAACGCGGCGAGCCAGCACCGCTGCGGCAGGGGGGCTTTATTCAGCAACTTAGAGCAGTCCCTCCCTCACCCGTGCAGATTCTGCAGGAGGCCGACGAGCGCGCAGTCCGCTTGCCTGCCAAGGGCTCCACTGCATCCACTATCGCTACCCATCAATTGCCACCCACCTATAGTGAACTTCAAAATCGCTCTGCCCTGAGCCGCAGACTGCGTGGGGAGCAAGGCCGCTTAGCGGTCGCCGCTGCGGGAGGACGGGCCGAGCTGGGGATAGGCCTTTCCGATCGCTCACAGGTCATTGATGCAGAAGCGGTTGGCAGCTACCCATCGGGCGAACCATACGCAGACCCATATATTGTTGCCGCCTCCAACCAAAGCGAGCCCAAATCCAGTTCTGCTGACGTAAGGTCGCGACGTTCGTATGCGCTGCCCGAGCACAATGATGAATTAGACGAGCCGCGAAATGAAGCTTTTGACGCATTGACTGCCGAGTCGTTGCAGCAGGCACCTCGCGTCTCACGCGTGCCTCTGCCACGTTCAGCACAGCCAGCCAACCGTCGTTCGGAAAGTTCTGCAGCGACACCTCAACGAATCGTCGCCACGCCTGCCAGCGTTATGCCGCACCTGGGAGGAACTTCAGCAAATAACGCCACCATGCGGACGACGCTTCGCGACGATCGGGCAATCCCTGAGGTTTTACCTCATGCGGACGGTTTGCCACCGACTTCGGCACCAACCTCGACGCCCAGTCTGCCGGAGATCGCCGGCGAACGCTCCGCCGCACTTGAACTGCCAACGCTCCCTAGCGCGGCCCCCTCGCGAGATGGCGACGTCGACGTCGATCGGCTGCCGAGCGGGAACATGTTGCCAGCCCTGCCTGAAGTTTCGCAGTCGGAAGCTCCACAGTCGAACCAGCCTCTCGAGCACATGCCGCGCCTGTTGGATAACGCTGCGGAAGACGTTGCACGAGGCCAAAACGACGAGCCGCCTGCGGGCTCCTCTACGCATCGATTGGACACTGCTCATCGACTAGACACTGCTCAGCGTCTAGACACTGCTCAGCGTTTGAAAATGGAAGCGCCACGACTGTCCGTCGCGCTCAACGGCCCCAGCGATTTGCCCATCGGCTCACCAGCCGATTATCAGATCGTGGTCCGCAATCAAGATTCCTTCGACCTAAACGGATTGATTCTGCGACTGGACATTCCTGCCGGAGTGAAGGTCCAAACCCGCAAGCCGACGCATGGTGAGTTCGAACTGGAGACGACCGCCGATGGTTTGACCATGGTCACGTGGGGTTTCGAGCATTTGGCGGCGGGGCAGACGGCCACCGCTCCCATGCAATTGGTAGCCGGTTCTGCCAAGAACTTTGCGGTCGCCATGGAGTGGACGCTGATGCCCATGGCGGGTTCGAGCGCCATCTCGGTTCGCGCTCCACAATTGGAACTCGCCTTGGAAGGACCAGCCGAAGTCCGCTTCGGAGAACCCAATGTCTATCGCCTGCACATTCGCAATCCGGGCAACGCGCCTGCAGAACAAATTGCCGTGCGGTTGAGCGCGGAGCGGTATGGTTCTAGCGCTGCTGAAATTGCACACATCGCTCCCGGCGAGGAAGAAGTCATCGATGTTGAATTGACGTTTAATGAGCGTGGATCGATCAACATTGACGCAGTCGCCCAGGAGCAGACGGGGCTTGCCAGCCAAACCGCGATTGCTGTGGTCGTGCGTCAGCCCATTGTCGAATCGCAATTGTTGACGGATCCTCTGGTCTATCACTCGGCTCTCACGGAGTGCCGTGTGCGTTTGTCCAACCACGGTGACGCCGACGCACGTGGGATGCAGGCGGTGCTTCAACTGCCCGAGGGGGCGGAATTGGTTTCGACACCTACGGGTGCCGTACTGAAGGACGGTGAGTTGACGTGGCCCGTGGATAAACTGATCGCTGGCAGCTCAGAAGAGTTTGTTGTGCAAATGAAGCTTACCGCGCCAGGTGCCAACGCGCTGTCGCTGCGATGTAGCGGGCCGGGCAATGTCAACAGCACTGCCAAGGCTGTCACGCAAGTTGAGTCGATCACCGATTTGAAGTTATTCGTCGAAGCTCCCCTCGCGCCGGCACCGGTCGGCGGAGAAGTGGTTTACGAATTGACGTTGACCAATCGCGGCTCCAAAGCTGCTACGAACGTGATCGTCGTGGCCCAATTCTCCGACGGCATCGAGCCGATTCGCAGCGAGGGCCAACCGGCTCGCGTGGTACCTGGACAGGCCTTGTTTGAAACGCTGCCGCGCTTAGCAGCAGGTGAAACCGTCAACTTGAAAGTGATCGCTCAAGCGGCTGCTGCGGGGAGCCATCGCTTCCGCGTCGAAGTCCGTTCGGACGACTCACAGGTGCGTTTGGTCCAGGAAGAATCGACGCAGTACTTGGAGTCGGCTAGGCGTATTGCCGCGCCGCGATCAAGCGGTTCAGCCTTGCGGTAGCGCCGCGGGCAGCCACGTCGATCAAACGCATCGATCAAAAAAACATGCATAGGCCCGAGAGTCCCCAGGGG
>CAKQNH010000377.1 GCA_934255105.1 uncultured Pirellulaceae bacterium | reverse complement strand
GCTCCTGAGCGCCAATGGGCGGAATAAAGCAATCGCTAGCGAAGCAGCTCAGCGTGGCCAAGCCAACGCAGGCTAACGTGTAACGCTGGCGTGGTGAAATGCAATTGAACATAGCTTCCTAATTCCAAGCAAAACCGAACGGGCTCTCCGACCACGAATCCTCTCAGTGTAACGATTTGCCGCCAGCGCGCAAAGATTCGCTGCTTGGTATGCCAGGCTGGGAGGCCTGGAAAGCCATAATTTCACTCGTGACAGCTAGCGGGCACTAGCTCCCCAGCGGTCGCTGGCAATCCCGCTCGCCTGCAAACTCACCCCTGCCCCCGCAGCTTCACCTGGCCGGTACGATCGGCTGCGTCCAGGCTTGTTGGTGCTGGTCGGGAAGAGTGGGGTCGACGTGTGGCGCGGAACTCGTCACTCGAGCCCGTACATAAACTTCATTCCCACGGAATGTATACGCCGGCGTGAGGCTGGTGGAGGTCGCCACTACTCTGCCAATATCGTCGGCGGGAGGCAGAGCGGGCAATGCATCCTTTCCAGACTGCGGTTCACCCAGGGCAGGCTTGAGCGTGGCTACAAACTCCGTAGTGAACTCCACCCCAGCGACTGGCGGAATGACCAAAGAGAGTGTTTTTGTATCTGCGTCGTAGTGTACGTCGTCTAGCACGACACCGCTGGAAGCATAAAAGTCGGCTGCTTTCATCGCCAGAATTAAGTGCTCGGGGGTCAAGTAGCGCGCTCTGACCACCACCCAACCTCGCCCCGGCCGCGCACCGGGTTGACCATGGTATTCGTGCGAGTCGTCGTTGGCCAAGCCCAAGAGCGGCGGTGCGTCAAGCTGGATCAGTCGCACCGCGTTGGCCACGTCCCACATGCGTTCGATCGAAATGTGCTCGTGGTCGCCCAATTGATTTACTGCGGGGTGACCGTTAAAGACCTCGAAGAACCGCTCTTGAACCACGTGCGCCAAATCCTCGGCCGTAACTGCGTAGAAAAAATTGGGGTGGTTCAAGTGAGGCAGGATCTCACGTCCAGTCGCCGCCTCCTGCTCAAGTATCACTCGCAGATTATTCCGCATCGCATCCGCGATCGTCTCACCACCCATAGGCCGAATCAACTCTTGCAAATTGGTCGCATTCATGTGCAGTGGCTTACCGCCCACTTGGTCGCTGATCTCCTCTCCTTGGATCATCAGAAATCTCCCCGCCTGTTCAACCAAGCAGCGGTACTCGTCCAGCGGTTTCAATCGCACTTCCAGCTTGGCCGTTTGCTTGCTTTGAGTCGCTTTCGCATCAGCCACCTTGCCAACTGCTGACTTTTCTTCGGCCTGTTCAACTGGCACCTCGCGAGTCTCGACCCAAGCATCTCCGAAGCGTTTGCGATAGCGAGCCAAGATACCATCATCGGCGCGTTTGACGATCTGCTCGTAGGGCATCCAACGCAGGCTATTGCCCAACGTGTTATGATCTGATAAAGCCAGGAAATGGTAGCCTTGTTCCAGATACCAAGCTGCGATCATTTCCGGAAATTCGTCGCCGTCGCTCCATAGCGAATGCGTGTGCAAGTTTCCTTTCCACCATCGCAATTCTCCAGAGAGTGGATCGTCAGATGTGGCTTTTGACTGGCTTGCAACCTCCGCCTCTCCTGCTGGAGTCACCGCCCAGGCGAGTGTGCTCGGTGAGGCACCGGTACACAGCCAGGCACCTAGCAGAAGTCCACCTAAACGCAGGGCACATCGTCCAACTCCAAATCGCCAATCGTTCATCCGCATCGCATATTCCACTTGTGGACCCCTTTAAGTTCAAAAAATAATCGCTTCAATTCTAACTCAAAGGGAGGTCCAGTGGAGTTTTCCAGCTTCTCTACGTGGAGAAAGAGCGCACCTCGACGAAACTGTGCGCTCTGATAATCACACATCGAAACGATCGCGCCGGTGCGCTATGACGCTGCTAGGCTGTGAATTTTTACGCAGCGGAACTCGCCAAGAGTTTCGGCCGCTCCCCCCTATCCGAAAGTCTTGGCGACTTCCGCTACCCTTGAAATCTTGCGATCCTATAAATTCACAGCCTATGCGGGTTGCGATCGCAAAGTGGTCAGCTTTTGCTCCTAAGACGTAAACCCATTCGCTATCATCGTTTACTTCGTTTGCACGCAAACTCATGAATCATCCGGGTTACACACAATGTTCGATGAACAAGACCTTGCTGCGGTCGATCCCCACCTGGCGCAAAACCGATTGGCGTGGAATAAGATGGCCAGCAATGGACACGTATTGACGCGTCCGGCTAGCGACGAAGAGTTGCAGCAACCGTTGAAAACTGTCGACGCAGTAGGCTGGCTAGGGGAGAGCATCCGCGGTTGGCACGTGCTCTGCCTGGCCGCTGGTGGCGGACGCCATGGACCCCTGTATGCCGCTGCAGGAGCACACGTGACCGTCGTCGACCTCAGCCCGGCAATGCTGGAAATCGATCGCCAGGTAGCCCACAGACACCAACTATCCATTCGTACATTTGAAACGTCGATGGACGATCTGCAGAATTTCAAAACCGGCGAGTTTGACCTCGTAATTCACCCCGTCAGTACTTGCTACTTGCCTAGTCTACGAACGTTGTTTCCCGAAGTTGCTCGCGTTACGCGTGGGGGTGGTTTGTACATTAGCCAGCACAAGCAGCCAGTCAACCTGCAGGCATCGCTGCAGACGTTCACCGGGCAGTATGTGATCGAGCACGCCTATTATGACCAGGGACCTGTCGCACCGGCCGCCGAAGCAAGTCGCTTGCGCGAACCCAACACTCGCGAATTTGCACACACTTGGACTGAGATCTTGGCCGGCATCTGCCGCAGCGGTTTCTCAATCGCGGATGTCACCGAGCCCAAACATGCGCAGCCCGACGGTTTGCCCGGCAGCTTTGGACATCGCTGTCATTACATCCCCCCCTACATCCGCATCAAAGCCATCCGCAATGCCACCTCGCGCGAAATTATCCTCTAGTCACTCAGACGTCTCCCAAGGGTTTTGCCAATCTCCCCATTGCTCTAGATACTGTACATAAGCCGGATGCTGGTCGACTTGAGACTCCAGCAACTCTTTGGTTTGCTGCACCAGATCTTGCTCTTGAGCGAGCGAGATTTTTCCCATCAGCAGTTTAGCCCTCAGGAAAACGAAATAGGTATCCAGCACATCGCAGCGGCAATACTCATTGATCTCAGCGACTTTGCCCTGACAGTACAGATCGTAAACCATGTCCCCATGGACGGTCATCTTCCCCGGTTTGCCCAGCAGGCTGGCAGCCAAATTTAATCCACCGCGAAACCATGTGCTGCCATAGTTGGTCAGGATCTCTTGCAAGTCGATGTGCGAATTGAGGTTATACCGATTGCGATTTTGTTCGTAAGTGCGGTGTTCCAAGTTAAACCAGCGTGGCACGGCGATGCCAAAGCGAAATGCAGCGTGCTCCATCAGCGGTAGATCGAAGGTGCGACCGTTGAAAGTCACCCACGTCGGCTGCTCGTAGGCTTCCCAGCCGGTCCAGAAGTGCTTGGCCATCACGTGCGGTCGGTGGGCGGGTTGGTCGAGCGAGACGATTTCAACCAGCGAAAAATCTGCCCGGACCTTGGCGACCACGATGGCTACGGGCAGATGATAAGTGTAAGGAATGAAGTCGCGGCCCGACGCGCTGAGCAGATCCTGGCGGAATCGCATCACCGCCTGTGCCGCCGACAGCCCTCGCCCTGGATACCGCGTCTTGGCAATCAGCTCGCCATCGGCCACACTTTCTACATCGAAAATTAAATAGCGTACATCCACTGCCACCGCGAACGCCTTAAACAATACTGAAAAACCTAGTGCTGTATGTGACTCAGAAGTAGGCAGTATGGAGTTTGCAGACAACCGCCGCAACAGGGCTAACCGAGAACCGCATATGACAACCACCGCTCCCATCAATTCCGCACGACTACTCGAACGCTTCCTGCGCTACGTGCAGATCGACACCACTGCTAACGCGGATAGCGCAGAGTATCCCAGCAGCCCTGGTCAAATCGCTCTTGGGAAGATGCTGGCAGATGAACTGCGCATGATGGGGGCCAGCGAAGTCGAACACGATGCACACGGACTGGTTTGGGCCACGATCCCCGCCAACGTACCTCACAAAATCACCCACAGCGTTCCGACCGTGCTGTTCAATGCACACCTGGACACCTCGCCGGAGGCCGTCGGCCACGGAGTGCGGCCACAAGTCATCCACGACTACGCTGGCGGTGATATCGCCCTGGCCTGCGACGGACGAGTCATCACACTTGCCGACTGCCCTGCACTGAAGGATCTGGTAGGCCATTGCTTGATTACCAGCGATGGTTCAACGCTGCTGGGAGGCGACGACAAAGCCGGCGTGGCGGCGATCATGGAGCTGGCACAGCACCTGCTCGAACAACCCCATCTGCCCCACGGCGAAGTTCGCGTGTTGTTCACCTGCGATGAAGAGATTGGACGCGGTGCGCAATACATGGACCTAAACAAAGCCAATGCGTTGGTGGCTTATACGCTCGACGGCGGCGGACAAGGCAAGGTCGAGGCGGAGAACTTCTCCGCTGATCAACTGCTGGTGCGAGCCATCGGCAACAACATCCACCCCTCGCTGGGCAAGGGGCTGATGGTCAACGCCCTGCGCGGTCTAGCCATGTTGCTCGCCCAACTGCCCATAGATCAACTCTCCCCCGAATCGACCGAAAGACGCGAAGGCTTCTTACATCCCTACGATGTGCGCGGCGGCGTGCAAATGGCCGAATCGCGCATTTTACTGCGCGATTTCGATACGCAGAAACTGGATGATTACGAACAACTGGTGCGATCTTTGGCCGACGCGGTCACCGTTAAGCTGCCGGGGTTGAAGTTCGAAATTGAACGTCAGCGGCAGTACCGCAATATGGCCGAGGCCATCCGTAAAATGCCGCAGGTAGTCGATTTCGCTACACTGGCTTGGGAGCATCTCTCCGGCGAATATCACATCGGTGCCATTCGTGGAGGAACCGATGGTGCGCAGTTCTCTGAGAAGGGATTGCCTACGCCGAATTTATCCGTCGGCCAACACAACATCCACAGCGTGCGCGAGTTCGCCTCGCTCGATCAAATGGTGGCTGCCATCAAACACGCCGTCAAACTGCTGGAGCTATGGCAAGCCCACGGGGTCAGCTAGTCTCACCACAACTTCCACGGGGCTTGCTCACGATCCCACACCTGGTTGAGATACTGGAACTCGCGATAGGTGTCCATGGCGTAGAAGAAGCCTTCGTGGCGGTAGGCTACCAACTGGCCAGCTTTAGTCAGCCGTTGCAGCGGTTCATTCTCAAACACGGTTTGGTCGTCGTTCAGGAACTCGAGCACTCGCCGATCGAGCACGAAGAATCCCGCGCTGGCCCACGAGTCAGTCTGTGGCTTTTCCGCAAAGTGACGGACCTGGCCATCGCTCTCGAGCTCCAGTACTCCGAAACGCGAGATCGGGCGCATGACAGTCACCGTAGCCAACTTGCCGTGGCTGCGGTGAAAATCGACCAGCTTGCCAATATCGATATTGGCTACACCATCGCCATAGGTCAGCATGAACAGATCGTCGG
>CAKQNH010000376.1 GCA_934255105.1 uncultured Pirellulaceae bacterium | reverse complement strand
CGCAGCAGACTCCTGTGCCGACCTATGAAGAGGTGGAATCGGAGCGTGCGAGCCAAAGCAAGAGCATGGACATGCGTGAACGTTCCATCATGCAATACAAGCGGCAAGTGGAAGAGATGTTGACCGAGCACAAAGTAGTGATCCAGGATTTTGATCGCCGCAAAGACGATTTTTACCGCTACTTGGAAACCACACAGAATAATTTGGATAATGAAAGCCTCAAAGAAGTTCAGCGGACACTTGAATCCCTCACGCCCGAATTGGCCAAAGAGCAGCTCAAACAATTCTTGAAAGACGAAAAAATGGACGATGTAGTCGCCATCGTCAAAGGCATGGCATTGGACAAACGCAAGAAGGTGTTGGGTGAATTCACGTCAGACGAGGAGATTCAGCAGCTCAACGAGATCCTCAGCACGCTCAGACGGGGCGACCCTGAAGCCAAATTAATCGAAAAGGCTCGCGCGGCAAACGCATTCGACTAGACTCTCCCACCCACTCGGGCCGATACTGAGTTGGTAGATGCGTTGATTTTCCAGAGTCCGGGGGGACGCTATGGATGGGGTAATACCAGCGTTTAACGCTGATTCTAAGCGGTGGCTGACGGCTCGATTTGGCTTGAGCTCCGGCACGAGCAGCGCGCAAGCGTTGCAATCGGGATTATTTGAGCAATTATTGAGCGCGCCGCCGCGTATCGAGCGGCAGTCGTCTGCTTCCAATGCCAGCTACGCGAGCCCCTCGGTAGATCCCATGGCCGATCGCGATAGCTATCGCGGAGAGACGAGCGCCACACGGCGCAGCGATAGCGATGAACGACAGGATGTCCAGCCCGATGACGAAGAACAGTCGGAACAGTCGACGGTGGCCGTGCAAGCCAATGCATTGCCTATGCCCCCAGTCGCCACGCCGCAGCCGGTTGACGAAGACACTCCTGCGGTAATTCCCGAAGGTGCTGCCGCAGGGGATGCTGCTGCTGATAGCAACTCAAGCGATGCGGACACGAACCAATCAACGCTGGGGGAATTGCCGACTGAACAGCCCAGCATCGTGTCCGACCAAGCGAAGGGGCGCCCTCAGGATGCAGTGGACAATGGAGCGGCAGAGGCAAGTTCACTTGTGGGAACCGCTCAAGTTCAGGCAGTCGCCGCAGATAAGACCTCAGGCTCCGAATCCTCAACGGACAAAGCCGCCGGAGAGAGCGTAACGCAAGTTCAAACAGCTCAGAAGGTCGCCGTACCGGCGACGGAAGATGCTGCGACTGGTGCGCCTGCGTTGGACATATCCGGTGCTGCGCCCATGGAAGAACAGAGCAGTCAGGAGCTTGGCGACGAGCCGCTAGCGCATCCTAGGTCTCAAGTTTCGGGCAAAGAGAACGTTGCGGCGACCGGCGATCGCAGTCAGGTGAGCGGGCAGGCAGAGGCCGCATCGACAGGTGGTAGCAAGTCGCGCGACAATCGCCGCGAGAAGTGGTTCCAACGCGATGCGGGGGATGCAGGTAGCGCCGGGCGCGAGTCCAACGCGGCCAGCGACACACCCGCAGCTCAGGCGGGCATCGCTGCCGGCAAACTTTCCGCAGGTATTGCCAGCGCACAGGGCGGGGTGATGGGCGCAGCGATGGGGGAAGTGGCTGTGAATAATAGTACGCCTGCCGCCGAAAATATAGCCGCTCAGATGCTGCCCGATTCGGTTCCACATATTCAGCCGCCGGCGATGAGCGCTGCGGCTATGGCCACCGACGGGCGGCTATCAGCTCTGGAAAATGCAGCCAGTGATGGATCGGGCGGCGAGCGGCAGTTGGCTCGCGGGAATGCCGTCGAGGGTGTCGATACGTCCCAGCGACAGACCAGCGCACAGCGGGCCGAGGCCAAGCCGAGCGTGTCGGATGCTCAGCGTGCCGATGTTTTGACACAGGCCGAGCGAGTGCGGCTGGTGCAACGAGTTTCCCGCAGCTTTGCGAGGCTCGGGCCGATGGGTGGGCAGATCAGTCTCAAGCTACATCCGCCACAGCTCGGGGCACTCAACGTTCAGGTCCGAATGGAGGGGCGTTCGATGGCTGCCAAGCTGACGACCGAAAGCGGCGCAGCCCGCGACGCAATCCTGGAGAGTTTACCTGTGCTAAGAAAACGGCTGGCGGAGCAGGGGTTTGACATCAGTTCGTTTCAGGTCGAAGTGGCGGACAATCAGTCAGATGTTACCAGCGGTAGCGACAATTCTCGCGCTGGCTCCGATCAGGCGGGCGATCGGGACAATCGGCAGGCGGCGGGGCAGGGGACCGACTATCGGCGTCTAGCTGCTCAGCAACGCCAGGACAGCCAGCGCTACGAAGTTTTGCCGAGCTCGGTGGCGTCCAGTGGAGCGGCCTGGGAGCTGCCGCGAGGAGTGGATGTAGAGGCTTAGCGCCGTTCTGTAAGTCTGCTACTCAGTAGCACTCGTCAAAAGGTTGCTCATACCCGACGTTCCAACTTTTGCGACAGCTTCAGCAACGACTTCTCGATAGCATGAAACTCGGGGGCAGCCCCACGGCGAGGTCGCACGACGAGCCACAGACGCTGCGGCATCTGCTGTTGGTTCAGCCGGAAAGCCTCACGAATCAAACGCTTCCAGCGATTGCGCTGTGGGGAATTGCCAACTTTTTTGGAAATGCTCAAACCCAGCTTGGCCCCCGATGACTCGCCGCGCATGGCGTGTACCACTAGCACGTCATCGGCGGCCACCTTGCCTCGCTTAAACACCGCAGCGAAATCTGCCTGCCGCTTGAGTCGCGAGTCGGCGGGAAACTTGGCTGACAGCGCTGCTACCTTAGCGGGTGGATCTGCTGGCATTCCAACTGACCATCCATCAGACAGACGTTCAGATCGGGATTCGCGCGGCGAATCGCCTGATTGATTGTGCGGCCCAGAGGGCTGAGGAGCGGTCATCGGCGGCTACCACACGATCTTTCCCCGCTCACTCCCCGAGTAGAGCGACTCGATGTGCTTAAGTGCTTGCTGCGTTTCCGAAGAAGCCTTGTGTACGCCGTCTGAGGCGTGGCTGCCTGCAAGCTGATCCGGCAGTCGAATCTGCAGCTCGACGTACAGATCACCGTGCGCACCATCCCCGCTCTGCACCCCTTGTCCTTTGACGCGCATGCGGCGGCCACTATTGCTGCCAGCGGGGATTTTCAGCGCAACCGTTCCGCCGGGCGTCGGTAGGTCAATTGTCGCCCCATGCACGGCTTCGCCAATTGTGATCGGTAGACGCAGCTCCAGATTCTTGCCCGTGCGTTTGAAGAACGGATGGCCGGCCACGTTGAGCGTCACGATCAAATCGCCGGGCGCGCCACCGCTGTGAGATGGATCGCCTTGACCGCGCAGCCGCATCTTCCTACCGGACTCAACACCTGCGGGGATTTTGATCTGCAGCGATTCCGATTTGCCGTTGCGGCGAATTGCAATGGAGGCCTCGCCACCCATGATGGCCGTATTGAATGGGATTGTGGTTTCGGTCGCCAAGTCCTGCCCTTTGGTAGGTGCATGGCTGCGCCCTCGCCCGCCTCGGCCCGCCCCGGCACCTCCGCCACCGGTGAACTGCCTGAACAGGTCCCCCAGATCTCCTTCGAATTGAAAGCCACCGGGCCCCGCACCGCCGCCAAAAACGTCCTCGAAACCACCTCTGCCGCCAGCCCCGCCACGAAAGGGCGCACCACCCGCCCGCTCGTATTCGGGGCCAAACTGGTCATACAGCTTTCGTTTCTCAGGTTCGCTGAGCGTATCGTAGGCCAGTTGTACGTCCTTAAATTTTTGCTGCGAAGCCTTGTCGTCGGGGTTCAAGTCGGGGTGGTACTTGCGCGCCAGCTTGCGATAGGCTTTCTGAATATCATCGGCTGAGGCGGATTTGCTCAGCCCTAATGTCTCGTAGTAGTCCTGCGCCATAGTACCCAAGGGATCACGAAGGTGTAACGGAAGCGGCAAAGCCGGAAACTGCTAGTATATCGCTCATGAGGCAGTTGGTAGAGGCGTGTCAGCCTGGCAGTTGTCGAGCTCGGCAGAATTCGAGCAATCGGCGTGCCACCCATCTCCCGCAGCGGCCACCTTGGGAGGTGATACGGTCTCGTAGAAAAATTCGCCAATAATTTCGGCCTGTGCCAGGCAAATCGAAACTTTTGGCGACTTCCGCTACCCTCGGATTCGCCTTTGACAAAGGACTAGAGCCTGACGACAGCCAATTCAATGCGGGGTATACTCCTTGGCTCAATCGCCTCGTCTGATCCCGCTCGATTCTCGCAAGATAAAATCCCGCGCATGCCTGACTGGAAAGCCCTCTATCCCTTCGAATCGAAATTCCTGGAAATCCCCAAGTCGGAGACCAGTTCGGAGAAGGTTCGCATGCATTACGTCGAACAGGGGGGGGGTGGTGCGCAAGGCCGGCCCACGGAAAGCTCTTCCCAGCAGCCGACCATTTTGTGCGTGCACGGCAACCCCACTTGGTCATTTACCTATCGCCGCGTGCTGACTGAATTGAGCGATCGAGCTCGCGTGGTAGCCGTCGATCACATCGGCTGCGGACTGAGTGACAAACCACAGAAGTACAATTACACGCTGGAGCAGCACGTTGGGAACTTGGCGCGATTGATCGAGCAGTTGGATTTGCGTCGCATCACCCTGCTAGTTCACGATTGGGGCGGCGCGATCGGTCTAGGTGCTGCGCTGAAGGTTCCCTCGCGCATCGAGCAGTTTGTGATTCTCAACACGGCGGCCTTTCCGCCGCCCTATGTGCCGTGGCGCATCGCCGCTTGTCGCTGGCCGTGGGTCGGCGAGTGGAGCGTGCGTCGGCTAAATGTATTCGCCCGCGCCGCGCTGCATATGACGCTGCACCGCCTGCCTCGTTTAGATCCCGCCGTAGCGGCCGGCTTGATCGCACCCTACCACGACTGGGATTCGCGCATAGCCATCGCCCGCTTTGTGCAAGACATCCCGCGGCGCAAGAGCCAGGCCACCTGGCAGACGCTGGAAAACATCGAGGAGGGACTGTCCATCTTCGCCGATCGCCCAGTGCGCATCGTGTGGGGCATGAAAGACTGGTGCTTCCGCCCGGAATGCCTGACTCGGCTCGAACAGATCTTTCCCCAAGCTCAAAGCACTCGACTGGCCGATGTCGGACATTATGTCATGGAGGAAGCTGCCGACGAAGTCATCGCCCAATTGCGCGAATCGTTGGAAAAAGAGTCGTAAGTTCGTTGAACCGCGTGGGCAGCGCCCCGCGATTCCATGCTCAGTGACGCGCGGGGCGATGCCCACGCGGTTTAACGAACCTGCCAAGCATTTTGCATAAGCTGTTTATATTTAAGTTAATGTATAGTCGCTTGACCTAAACCCCAGCACCAACTGCACCGACCGTCGGCCCCTTCGAAGGACGAAGCCTGATGAGACCTACGCCTGCGAATCTTCTATTGGTACTGGTCATTCTCGCTCCGCTAAATTCAGCCAGCGCTCAGTGGGCAAATGTGGCGGACTCCAGCTCACTGCCTCGCGGCGCGGGTTTCGCCGATCAATATGAGGCGGATGCGGGAATCAGTCGCAATGCCAACGTCATCTGTGCTGAGGACTTCGAGCGAGAGGACTACCAGAAGAACTGGC
>CAKQNH010000375.1 GCA_934255105.1 uncultured Pirellulaceae bacterium | reverse complement strand
GCCTTAGACACAGAGCCGCTCAAAAATGGTCCTATTCGGCCTCGCTCCAAATGCGGACTTCCCCATCGTCGTCGATCTCCACGTGGATCACGCTGGGGTGGCAGCAGACTGGACAGTCCTCGACGTACTGCTGGCTGGTCCCCGCCGAAAGATCGACCGGCACGACGATCTCCTCTCCGCAAGCGTCGCAAATGTAGGCCGCTTCTGCGTCCATCGCTCTTTAGCCTTTCAGTGATGTTCGCAACGGGAAGTCGACGGCATCAAGCGCAGCACGGCCGCGGTAGCCAGTATGTGACCACCAAGATTCGTGCCGTAACAGCGCGGCGCTCGTGACGAGCCTGAGAATGAACGGCCTACGAACGCTTTTTAGTAACGGCTACGAAGGCCATGCGCAGTTGATGCAGAGCCTCCTTCAAGAAGGACGCCTCTTCGTCGGTGACATTGCCCTTGGTCTTTTCCTCAAGCACATCCAGCATGTCGATAAAGTGCCTGGCGAAGTCGAAATTTGCAGGCATCGGCTCCCCTTTCTCATCGGCAATCAACCCCATCGCACCCATGGCTTGAGTTGCCAACGTGTTGGCCAACAGCATCAGCGACGCGGGCGGCGGGGGACCACCAAACTCTTGACTCTCGTCAGCAGGGCCATCGCCGGTCTGCGATACGGCATCCGTAGATTCGCCAGCGGCTGATTCGCCAGTGGCTGATTCGGCGGCGGGCTGATCTGGTTGGCGGACGCTCCCCTGCACCGCTGGCTCGCCGCTGCCTTCGGCTCTAACGGTCTCTGTTCCAGCGGACTGGCTCTCTGCGGCTCGGCTCTCTGCGGCTGCCTGCTGCTCCTTGAGCTCGTCCTTTTCGCGCTGAACCTGAGTCTTCCAGTCTTCGTCGATTATTAGCTTCGGTTCTTCGTTGGGTCTGTCGGACACGTGGGACTCCTGGTTGATCGGGTTGCCTGATTCGGAATGCTTAGCGGATTGCCTGCTCAGCCGTTTTCGACGGCCTGAGCAGAATCTGTCGCCTTCTTCTGCCGACGAGCACGACGCTCGATAGCGGCTTGTATAAAGCCAGCAAACAAGGGATGGGCTTTAGTCGGCTTGGATTTGAACTCGGGATGGAATTGCACCGCCACAAACCACGGGTGCTGTGGGATCTCGATGATCTCCACCAATTGGCCATCGGGACTAGTCCCAGCGAACGTCATGCCATGGGCTTCAAATTGTTGCCGATATGCATTGTTGAATTCATAGCGGTGACGGTGGCGTTCGCGAATATCGACCTGCCCATAGGCCCCGTGCGCGAGCGTCCCCTCGACTAGTTTGGCAGGCTGGGAGCCCAGTCGCATTGTGCCGCCCATCTGCGTAATTTCACGCTGTTCATCCAGCAGACAAATCACCGGATGCGGCGTGTTCTTTTCGAATTCGGTCGAATGGGCAGCTTCCAAACCGATCAAGCTGCGACCATACTCGATCACCGCGCACTGCATCCCTAGACAGATACCGAAAAACGGAATCTCCTTCTCGCGAGCATATTTTACGGCCTGGATCTTCCCCTCGATTCCCCGCTCGCCAAATCCGCCGGGAACCAGGATGCCATCATAGCCCGACAGCAATCGCTCGGCCCCTTCGCCTTCGATTTCGCCGCTTTGAATGCGGCCGATGCGAATCTGCGCATAATGATGGATGCCAGCGTGATCCAGCGATTCGTAAATCGACTTGTAAGCATCCTTGTGCTCAGCGTACTTGCCGACCACCGCGATGCTGATTTCATGCTTGGGATTGCGCAAGCGATGCAGGATTTCGTTATACGGTCCCAAATCGGGCTGCGTGGTAACTAGCCCCAGGCGCTTGACGATCAGCTCATCCAGGCCGTTGGTCACCAGGCTCAGCGGCACTTCATAGATCGAAAAATCTTTATCTCGCTCTTCGATGACCGCACTGGTGCTCAAATTGCAAAACAGCGCAATCTTCTCGCGTTCTTCATGCGAGATCGACTGTTCGCAACGGCAGATCAAGATGTCGGGCTGGATACCAATCTGCCGTAGATGGCCCACCGAATGCTGAGTCGGCTTGGTTTTCAGCTCGCCGGCCGCCTTGAGGTAGGGCACCAAGGTCAAGTGAATGAACAGGCAATTCTCCTTGCCGACATCCAGCGGAAACTGGCGGATGGCTTCGAGAAACGGGAGGCTTTCGATATCGCCCACCGTACCGCCAATTTCAGTGATCACCACATCCACGTCGCGCTCGCCGACTTTGCGAATGACGCTCTTGATTTCATCGGTGATGTGCGGGATGACCTGGACCGTCCTACCTAGGAACTGGCCATTGCGCTCCTTTTCAATCACCGACAAGTAGATCTGGCCGGTGGTGTAGTTCGAATCGCGAGTCAACGGACCTTCGGTAAAGCGTTCGTAGTGGCCCAGGTCCAAGTCGGTTTCGCTACCATCGTCCAGCACATACACTTCGCCGTGCTGATAGGGGCTCATCGTCCCCGGATCCACGTTGATATAGGGGTCCAGCTTCTGCATGCGCACGCGCAAACCGCGAGCCTCAAGCAGCATGCCAATCGATGCGCTGGTCAGCCCCTTACCGATGGAGCTAACGACACCACCGGTCACGAAAATATGCTTTGTCATTCAGCCCGCTTTTTCCAGAGATTGCGCATAGATCTTGCGAGCGCTGGCTCGCACCACAAGATCATACCAGTCGGAGGCGGTTTTTTGGAGTGCTGCTATCGCAGCCTGCTGAATTTGTCCCGCGGATACATAGGCAACTTCACTACAAAAGCCCTGCGGGCCAGCCTCGGGCCGGCATCCGCCGACGCCCATGGCGTCGGCGTTATTTACCGGTGCTGAAGCATTTTGAATGCTCGTGCAATAGTACAGGCTGGGCTGGAGCAACCAAGCTGCGATTAGCTTTTGAACTTATCGGCGGCGATGGTGATGATACCTAGATCGTTGACACCTGCCTTGAGTTCCAGCTCCATGCGACCGCGGCCCCACTTCTGCTTCTTGCCACCCACGGTTCCTTCGTCGATCGAACCGTCAGCGTTTTCGTGACGCACCAAGAAGGTCACTTCACCGACCGGCAGATTCTCAATCTCGATCACACCCTCTTCGTTGGAGATGCCCACATAGGGATGCTCTTGGACGATGACGTAACCCTTCATCCAAGGGTGGATATTGCATTCCACTGGCATCAGCGTGGCTTCTTCGGCCACTAGCTTGAGGTCTTTCTTGCCGCCCACGGGGATCAGGAAGTTTTGAGCCGGATTGTTGAAGAAGCCAAAGTTGGCATTGTGTCCAGTTTGGTCGCTGTTGAGCACTTCGATCGTCTGTCCGACGCGAGCGAAAATGATATGCGGCTCGAACATGCAGTTCTTGTTATCGAGCGTGATGGTCGCCTCGGGTGCCTTGGTGAATTCAGGTGGCACCTTGGCCTTGGAGCGGCGAGTATCGAACATCAACACCAGATTCTGGAGCTCACCATTTTTGCCGACCAACATAGAATCGGTCTCGATATCGATGGGAGCACAGAAGGGATCTTTGCTGGAATCAATTTTTTTGCGAGCGGGTGCCTTGCCGTCGTACACAAACTTGACTTTCAGCGTTGCCAGGTCGGCTTTGGCCTGAACAAACTTCCCAGCCGGAGGAGCAGCTTGTGCCTCAGTGGCTTGGCCGTCCGCAGCGTCGGTCGCAGCAACCACCGGAGCTGGGAGCGAACTGCTGAGTGCGAACGCGGCAGCTAAGCCTGCCAAGCTTAAGAGTCCTAGTATTTTCTTCATGTTGTGAATTCTCCAATTCGAGACTGTACGGGGTTAGGAATAGTCGGCTTACCTCTGCAGCTCGTAATCCAAAGCTTGCAGGCCTAACATTGTAGGCTATTTGCGGCCGAAAATCCACTCGCCCCACCTGCCGCACCATGCCGCACAAGCCGCAAAAACCACCGGCTCGCCCATGCGCGCTCAATCGCACGCAACGCATTTTCTATAGTGCGAGTCCAGGCCTTAGCAGCTCACGCGCAACCGTTGGAGTCCAGGCTTTAGCCGCTCACGCGCAACCGTTGGAGTCCAGGCGTTAGCCGCTCACGCGCAACCGTTGGAGTCCAGGCTTTAGCCGCCTCACGCTTCTTGGATCGCCTAAAAGCAAGACTCCAACCAATGCGACGGCCAACTCGCAAAGCTTGGCCAAGCCACCCCGCGCGGAAGTGGTCAAAGTTGGGCTTGCATACTATACTGCTGCATCCAAAAGCGGCCCCACGCTGGGCAAATTTTCAAATACATCGAACCTTCAAACTACCGCGACCTATTTTCCAAACCCATGAATCCTAGCCAAAGTTTGCAAATCCGTCGTTTGGATGGTTCCTCTGCTGGGTCGCAAGCTGCGTTTGCCGCCGAGCTGGCGGCGCTGCGAGCCAGCTTGAGCCCGGCGGGCAATGTGGTCAGCCCGCGCGGTCGCGAGCTGACCGAGCGCGTGTTCGGCCAAGCGCTATTGCCAGCCCAAGTGGTCGAGCGGATCTGCAACGACGTCCGCTCACGAGGCCTGCAAGCTCTGCTGCACTACTCGCGGGAACTCGACGGCAGCGGCCAAGCCGCCGCCCACCAGCAGCAGCTCGCAGAACAGACGCTCCACTTGCCTCAGTCGCTACTGGCCGCTGCACACGCGCAGGCCTCGCCCGAATTCCTGGCGGCCATCCGGCGAATACGCGACAATATTTTGGCATTTCAACAATCGATCCTGCACCAGACGGTGACCTATCACCCCAGCCTTGGTGTGCAATTGGACCAGCGTTACGTGCCGCTGCGCCGCGTGGGTGTCTGCGTCCCAGGTGGAGCGGCCGCCTATCCGTCCACAGTGCTGATGACCGTCGTGCCGGCGCAAGCCGCCGGAGTTGAGCAGATCGCCATCGTCGCCCCCCCGACCGAATTCGGTGCCTACAATCGCGACGTGCTGGCCACCTGCTATGAACTGGGGGTCCGCGAAGTCTATCCCGTCGGCGGTGCCCAAGCCGTCGCGGCCATGGCCTACGGTGTCGATGGTCTACCCGCCGTCGACAAAATCGTTGGCCCAGGCAACCTATTCGTAGCGCTCGCTAAAAAGTTCGTCTACGGTGACGTCGATATCGACTCGATCGCCGGCCCCAGCGAAGTAGTAGTCATCGCCGACGAGTCTACCGATGCTGCCTTCACGGCCGCAGATATGTTGGCTCAAGCCGAACATTCCCCTGGCTCAAGCCTCTTAGTTACGTGGGACCCGAGTTTACCCAGCCGAGTCGAAAAAGAGCTCGAGCGACAACTGGCCAGCCTCAGCAGGCGCGACCTGACGCTCGACAGCCTGAACGCCTTTGGAGCATTTATCCTGGTCAGCGATCGACAGCAGGCTTGTACCGTGACCGACTTGATCGCTCCCGAGCATTTGCACATTGCCTGCCGTGAACCACGCAAACTATCGCAGCAGATCCGCAATGCAGGCGCGACGTTCCTGGGACCATACAGCCCTGTCGCCGTGGGTGACTATGCGGCGGGACCGTCACACGTACTGCCGACTGGCGGCACCGCGCGCTGGGCAGCAGGCCTGTCAGCGAATTCGTTCCTGCGCAGCAGCAGCGTGATTGAATAATCTCA
>CAKQNH010000374.1 GCA_934255105.1 uncultured Pirellulaceae bacterium | reverse complement strand
GCTGTGGCGAACATGCCTTGGAAAACCTATCAAACTCCATTCTTGAATCGATTGACTACCCACTAATTCTTCTGATGAGCCAAATTTTTCAAGAAACTCTTTCCACTGCATAGTTGGCCGCTTTGCCGTTAGTAAGGATTAGTTGATATGCCAGGTAACTAATGCGTGGGGGCTGATAGGACAGGAGGATTTGGTGACAGGAAGAGGGGATGGCTCCTGTCACTTTTCCAGTTTTCAACACCGGCCTTCTGTAACTCCACGATCCGTTTCTGCTGAATTACAGTAGACTCAATGGCAGCGATGCCGCTGCGCTACGACCCCCTTTGAGGACTGAACCGATGATTTACCCGAGAGTTATTCTGTGTCTCGTCTGGGGGCTGGTTTGCGTGGGCAACTCTCCCTTGCGAGCTGATTCGCCAACCTGGGTAGATATAGAGGGAAGCGTTTACGGTGCCCAGCCTGACCAGCGCGGACCGCTGGGCGGAGGAGAGGGCTATGCCGACGTGATTACCTCCGGCGACTACAGCGTGGAGGATGTCGACGCACTGCTCGACGCGCTTTCCCAGGCTCAAGCGGGGCAGGTCATCCGTGGCACACCGCAGGACAAGTGCGAGGTACACCATAACTGGTTTCTCCAGCACGCGACTTCTGCCAAGGCCGTGGGGGGCTTATCCGAGCAGACGCGGGCCTTTCAAAATGCGTACGGCCTGCAGCCCACCGCCGCAAACTAAATCGCGCCCCAGAGCTTCCTTCAATTAAGTGTCCTTCGCTTTCATCGCGATCGTACTCTCCAGGCCAAGCGTGAACGAATCGAAACAAGACAACCTGCCGATCGCCTGTCTCCGCCTGGGTGCGTTCCTTTGCTTCGCAGGCTGGACTTGGGTGCATTTTTATTGGGAAGCACCGTACGGTATACTTCTCTGGCACGATTCCACCTTCGAACTTGCCACCCGATTCGGCGTCACCTGGGAGGAATTTGTCGGCTCGGGTGCCGACGATGGCTTGGTGCAGAAATGGATCGCCAGGATCTGGTGGCTGTACCTAGCGTGTACGGTATTGACTCTGACGGTTCGCAAAAAGTCCTGGATACAGATGTCCGGGTTGGTGTTTGGTAGTGGGCTGCTGACTGTATTATGCTACGCGCAGTATGTTGCCGCGCGATACCAGCTACCGATGTTCATCGAGCATGGCGGCCAGATGCTGATGCCGATGCTGCTCGTTATGGCACTCGCCTTCGGAGTCCGCCAGCGGATTACGGTGACCACTGCTATAATAGCTGTGATCATGACCTTCGCCGGTCATGGCAGTTATGCACTTGGGTTTTGGCCGACGCCAGGGAATTTTTATGCAATGACGTCGCTGATCCTGGGGGTCGAATACCCAACCGCTCAAGCTCTGCTGCGCACTGCCGGCGTTGTCGATTTTGTGGTCTGCATCGGAATCTGTATTCCCTACACGCGCCGCGCGTGTGCGCTGTATGCTACCGTCTGGGGATTCCTGACCGCTATCGCGCGACCCATTGCAGGCATGTCCTGGGGGCTCAACTACTGGGGGGCCGATCAGTTCTTGCACGAGGCGGTGCTGCGGGCACCACATTTCCTCATTCCCCTGTATCTGTTTTTAATCTGGCGGCAACCTCGCCACACGGTAACTTCGATCGATAGGTAACCACGAATGAATTTACAAAAATACAAACAACGTGCTGCATGCTGCTTGCTGCTGATCTTGGCTGTGACTCCCGTACTGGTGACGCCCGCACTGGCTCAGCAGAATAAGCCGAAGCGACCGGGCCGGGCCGTGCTCACGATCCCCGAGGTCGAACGCAGCCAGGTCATCTGTTTCGCGCTCTACACGGTCCACGACCATACGCTCAAGCTGACCGCCCAGCTCTACCCACTGGAGAAGAGCGACCCCAGAACCGTTCGCTTGGAAATTCAGAAGCAGGGGGAGTGGGTTGAAGTTGCCCGCACGACCGTGATTGAACCAGGCTGGACGGCACCGTTTCGAGTGGAAAACTGGGACGACACCGAGTCTCTTCCCTATCGTGTTTTGCATGGAGCCGACGCGAAATACGAAGGCTTCATCCGCAAGAACCCAGTAGACCAAGACGAGATCGTCGTCGCCGGATTTACAGGCAATTCAATTCAACCCGCCCACGGTGGCGATATATCGCGGCAGGATCTGATCGACAATGTTAAAAAGGTCGACGCCGATCTACTGTTCTTCTCGGGCGATCAAGTTTACGACCACAATCTACACTATGCGGCCTGGCTCAAATTCGGACGGGACTTTGGTGATATCATCAAAGACCGCCCGACCGTCTGCCTGCCCGATGACCATGACGTCGGACAGCCTAATCTGTGGGGTGAAAGCGGAAAGATTTCGACGCTCAGTGGCGCTTCCGACGGTGGCTACTCCCAACCTGGAATCTATGTTCAGGAGGTCGAACGAGCCCAGACAAGTCACCTCCCAGACCCGGTAGATCCGCGAAAAGTTGGCCAGGGTATTGGGGTCTATTTTACCAACTTGAATTGGGGCAACGTCGATTTCGCCATTCTGGAAGACCGCAAGTTCAAAACCGGTCCAGCCGGCCGCGTCCCTAAGCAGGGACCTCGTCCCGACCACATACGCGACCCGAATTACAATCCAGCCAGTGTCGACGTGGCTGGCGCAGTTCTACTGGGCCAGAGACAACTCGATTTCCTCAGTGACTGGGCTCAGGACTGGCACAATGCAAAGATGAAAGTCGCTCTTTCGCAAACGATCTTCTGCGGCGGCGCACATATTCACGGCGATGCCAACGGTCGCTTGCACGCAGACATGGATTCTAACGGTTGGCCACAAGCCGGCCGGAATCGCGCGCTGCGTTCACTTCGTAAAGCCTTTGCCTTTCACTATGCCGGCGATCAACATCTAGCCACGATCTTTCATCACGGCGTTGACGAACATCGTGACGCCATCTGGTCGTTTTGTGTCCCCTCGATCGCCAATCTTTATCTGCGTTGGTGGGAACCGCTCGAACCCGGCAAAAACCGAGAGCCAGGTAGCCCCGATTACACGGGGGATCAGCTCGACGGCTTCGACAACAAGGTAACTAACTACGCTGCTGCTAACCCCGATAAAAAGCCGGCTGGCAACTTGCTAAATACCCGCGCGGCTGGGTTCGGTATCGTTCGTCTGAATACGAAGACCAGGCAGATCATCATGGAGTGCTGGCCACGCAATGTGGACGTTAGCGACCCGACCGCCAAGCAGTATCCCGACTGGCCGCGCACCATCTCACAATTCGACAACTACAATCCGCCCTCTTGGGGAAAGCTGGGAGAGTTGACCTTTGATGTCGATTCACCAGTCGTGCAGCTCGTTGATGCCGACAGCGGTGAAATCCTGTACACCGTCCGCGTCAACGGAAGCTCGTTTACTCCCGGAGCACCTTCAGGTAAAACCTTCATCATTAAAGCTGGCCAGGATGCGCCTCAAACGGTCATCGTCAAAGACGCTCAAGTAGGCAGCGCCGCACAAACGGTGCATTTGGGGTCATAGCTAAAAGATAGAATCTGCGCATGAAAAATTGCATTTCCGGTTGAGGGTGGTATGTTTTTCTAGTTAACCGCCCACAGCCAACCAAATAAGGTATGAAATGACAAGATTGCTCAGTCTCTATGCGAGGCTACTAACGGTTGGATGCTTGACCTGCGCACTGTCGCTGGGCTGTATGCAGAATCAGCCGCAGATTGCCCGTGCTGATGATCAGACTGCGGCTAGCCAGCCCAATGGCCAGCCTCGTGTTGCGCGTGTCTTAACCAAAGAAGAGCGTGACAAGCTGACTCCTGACGATGTTCTTCAATTGCTACAGCAAGGCAACCAACGATTTGTGTCGGGGACGCTGACGAGTAGAGACCATTCCGCAAAGGTGCGTCTGGCAGCGCTCGGGCAATATCCCAAGGCTGTCATACTATCCTGTCTCGATTCACGCATTCCAGTCGAGGATGCGTTCGACCGTGGGATAGGGGACGTGTTCGTCGCGCGGGTTGCCGGCAATTTCGAGAATACCGACATCCTCGGCAGCATGGAGTTTGGCTGCAAGGTCTCAGGTGCCAAACTCATATTGGTACTTGGGCACGAGCACTGCGGCGCAGTCAAAGGGGCGATCGACCACGTCGAGCTTGGCAACATCACAGCGATGTTAGAAAACATTCGGCCCGCCGTTGCACACTTCACTGACTATGCTGGCGAAAGAACGAGCCAGAACGACGAGTTCGTACACATAGTGGCTGAACAAAACGTGCGTGGGACGATCGCCGACATTCGAGAAAAGAGCCCCATATTGAGTGAAATGGAGTCGCAGGGGGACCTTAAAATTGTGGGCGGAATGTACAGCATGGACACTGGAGCCGTCACGTTTTTTGAAGAGTGAAGTCACCCATTAACGTGCAACTTCCCCCGTGGTGCCTTCCTGCTCGTCTGCAGGATAGTCGCTGATCGCTCCGCCGATCAGATGCAAAATTGCGTGTTTTGTGAGCCTAACGCGCTAGCGTAGGGTCTCGAAGCGCACAGCCCCGCCCAGCGAGTTGCGACCCAACACCCGGACGTTCGGGGCAATGCGTGTTCCGGTTTCGCTTCACGGATATTTCTTGTTGGTGGACCGATTGTGGATCGATACGTTTGCCTTCGAAACCCTACGCTGGCGCGTTAGGCTCACGAATGCAATCGCATGCCGAAGTGCGAGAGCAACTCAGCCTGCCGCGCCTGCGTCAGTTAGTCTGCGCAACTCGAGTTTTTCTCCCGCTCGCATGAGGAACTCAACGGATACGCTTTCGACCGGTTTGCCATAAAACTCAGAATAAGACCTCTTGATCAATTCGCGCAACGCGTCCAAGTCCTGATCCTTGCCCGACAGCGGCTGCAGGCCGGGCAAGTTGATTGTGCCTTCGGCCGAGACGGGGACGGGGAAGCCCGTTACCGGAGTGCGGTTGCCAGCTTGAATGACCGGCGGTGCGGCACCGCCTGCCGGCAACACGCCCGGAATGCTAATGGCCAGCGTATCTCGCGGCTGGACGAATCGCTGTTTGACTTGCTCCTGCTCGCGACGAATTCGATTCGGGCGATCGATCAACTCTTGATAATCCTGGCCCAACAGCAGACCAGTCTGAACATAGATCACCTGCTCGAATAGCTCGCCGATATAGTCGCGTTGTTTTGCTAAGAGCAACAGCACTTGCCACTGAGTTGGCCGATCCCAGGTCAGGTCATTGCGAGTCGATTGCTGCACTGCGGCGACGGCGTGTAACACTTTGACTTGTTCGGCCAGTTCGCTCGCAGCGCCGAGCTGCTCGATTAGATTTAGACTGACGATCAACGGATTGCAGGCCGGCAGAGAATATTTCTGTTGTCCCACAATCGCCCAAGAATCCTTGTGGTGAATCACTGGATGGACCCATGCTGCAAATCGATCGTCCACCTCAAAGAACTGCGCGGCAGCCGGTAAGTCCTCCGCGGCAGAACTGAGCTGTCGCGCAAGCAGTTCCAGCAGGTGCGTTCGCTTGTATTGGTCAGACGGAAGATGTGAAAACGAGGTTTGCGTTTAGCGTAGTAAATGAAGTGGTCTGAAGCTGTTTTT